>NZ_CP070354.1:680000-833710 GCF_016919405.1 Ensifer sp. PDNC004 | reverse complement strand
GACGGATCGTGTCGTGGGTGTAGCGCTTGGACACGTCGGCGTTGTTGACATCGGGGTCGGCGATCATCGGCTCGTCGATCACGTCCAGGTCGACAACCACTTCGGCGAAGTATTTCGCGTTGGCATCGGGAGCCAGCGCCGGCTTCTCGCCCGAGCGGATCTCGGCAATGCGCGCATCCGCCTTGGCGATAAGGCCCTTCAGGGTACCGGCGACATTTTCCATGCCCTTGTCGATCATGATCTGGATGCGCGACTTGGCGATTTCGAGCGACTCGATCAGCGTCTCGTCCTGCGAAATGCAGATCGAGGCTTTGGCCTTCATCTCGGCCGTCCAGTCGGTGAAGGTGAAAGCCTGATCGGCGAGCAGGGTGCCGATGTGGACTTCGATGATGCGGCCCTGGAAGACGTTGTCGCCGCATTGCTTGAGCATCTGCGCCTGGGTCGCGTGCACCACGTCGCGGAAGTCCATGTAAGGCTGCATGGTGCCCTTGAAGGTCACCTTGACCGATTGCGGGATCGGCATGGTCGCTTCGCCGGTGGCAAGCGCCAGCGCAACTGTGCCAGAGTCCGCGCCGAAGGCGACGCCCTTGGACATGCGGGTGTGGCTGTCGCCACCAATGATAATCGCCCAGTCATCCACGGTGATGTCGTTCAACACCTTGTGGATCACGTCCGTCATCGAATGGTAGACGCCCTTCGGGTCACGGGCGGTGATCAGGCCGAAATTGTTCATGAAGCTCATGAGCTTCGGGATGTTTGCCTGTGCCTTCTTGTCCCAGACCGAGGCCGTGTGGCAGCCCGACTGATAGGCGCCGTCCACGAGCGGCGAGATGACGGTGGCCGCCATCGCCTCCAGTTCCTGCGCGGTCATCAGACCGGTCGTGTCCTGCGAGCCGACGATGTTCACCTTCACCCGCACGTCGGAGCCCGCATGAAGGGTCTTGCCCGGCGTCACGCCGACGGCATTGCGATTGAAGATCTTCTCGACCGCGGTCAGGCCCTGCCCCTCGACGGTGATTTCCTTGTTCGGGGCAAAGACCGGGGTCGCCTCGACGCCAAGGGTCTGCGCTGCGAACGTCTGAAGCTTCTTGCCGAAGACGATGGCATAGGAGCTGCCCGCCTTCATGAACTCCATCTTCTGCGGCGTGAAGGCGGAAGCGACGTCGACCAATTCCTGGCCGGCCTCGTCGCGGAGTTTCTTGTTCTTCACGTCCAACGAAAGAACGGTGCCGGTCTCGACGGAGAACTTCTGTTCCAGGATCGGATTGCCGTCATTGTTGAGGATCGGCTTGCCGTCTTCACCTGTCTTTTTCACCCAGTTCTTCAGATTGATGCCGATGCCGCCGGTTACGTCGACGGTTGTCGCGAAGATCGGCGAGATGCCGTTGGTGCCTGCAACGACCGGGGCGTAGTTGACGAAGGGCACATAGGGGCTGGCCTGCTTACCCGTCCAGAGCGCCACGTTGTTGACGCCCGACATGCGCGACGAGCCCACGCCCATGGTGCCTTTTTCGGCGATCATCATCACCCGCTTGTCCGGATGCTGCTTTTGCAACGCCACGATTTCCTGCTGCGCCTCGGGCGTGATCATGCACTGGCCGTGCAGTTCGCGGTCCGAGCGCGAGTGGGCTTGATTGCCGGGAGACAGAAGGTCGGTCGAGATATCGCCTTCGGCAGCGATAAAGGTCACGACCTTGATTTCGTCCTCGACCTCCGGGAGCTTTGTGAAGAACTCGGCCTTGGCGTAGCTCTCGAGAACGCCCTTTGCGATCGCATTGCCCGCCTTGAAGGCGTCACGCAGCCGGAACATGTCGGCATCGTAGAGGAAGACCTGCGTTTTTAGCACCTCACCGGCCTGCCCGGCTATTGCGGCGTCATCGCCAAGGGCAATGTCCAAGAGCACTTCGACCGAGGGACCACCCTTCATGTGCGAAAGCAGCTCCAGAGCGAATGCGGGGGAAATCTCGGAAACTACCGTTTCGCCAAGGATGATCTTCTTCAAGAACGCGGCCTTGACACCAGCCGCACTCGTCGTGCCTGGCAGCGTATTGTAGATGAAGAATTTCAGGGCATCCGCCCGGTGCCCGTTGCCGGCATCCTCGATCAGCGCAATGATTTCGGCCACGAGCCCGCCGTCATCGATCGGTTTGGGAGCGAGCTTTTGACTTTCTCTGCTTTTGATCTCAGCCAGGTAATCGAGGTAAAGGGTCATCGCTATCTCAACGTTTAGAGGTATGTGCCGTCCAATGCCGTTCGTTGAACAGCTTTGCTGGCTGAGGTGATTATACGCCTCGACTACGTCAACCAACGCCGGCTGACAAGATACCGCAACCGTGTAAAAAAGTGGTGGTTTGTATTCAAGTTTAATCGGCTAGACGTTGCCTTGAATGCGCATCGGATTGGATGATGGCAAACTTCGATTTTATCCCGCTTGGCTTTTCCGATCTGTCCAGCGACGAAGCGCTCGTCGTTTCGGGTTTTCGACTTTGGCAATCGAGCGGCACCTCTTGCCATGAGCCCGAAAACAGCCTGACCGACACGTTGAAAAATGATCGGTTGCGTGAGGGGCTCTGCTTCTTGTTCGACTTTTTTGGAACACTTCCTGATTGGCATCAGCGAAAAGCGTCCGGCAATAGCTCCGTCTTGACGGCGATCGAGGAGACGCTGCTCAACGAAATCGGTTCCGTTGACGGCGCGACAAAGCAATGCGTCGTTCAAGCAGATTTTGGACCAAGCGGGTACACCCATCCGTCCCGCCTAGGGCCGTAAACCCATAAAATTGCTTGGTTTTTTTCGCGTGTCGTGATTCAAGGCTTCCGGATAAGGGAGGCTCTATGACGCGTCGCCGCTACGAACTTACCGATCACGAATGGTCGATCCTGTCACCACTGTTGCCCAACAAACCCCGCGGCGTTCCTCGGGTCGATGACCGGCGGGTGCTGAATGGCATCCTTTGGCGGCTCCGGACTGGTTCACCTTGGGCGGAAATCCCGGAGCGCTACGGTCCGCCGACCACCTGCTACAACCGCTTCGTCCGTTGGCGGAAGGCCGGTGTCTGGGACAAGCTTCTTGAGGCGGTTTCCGAGGCTTACGATGGCGATATCGTCATGATCGACTCGACCTGTGTCCGTGTTCACCAGCATGCGGCCACGGGAAAAAAGGGGATGGAGACGATGGAGGCATGGGACGTTCCCGCGGCGGGCTTACAAGCAAAATCCACGCGCTCGTCGACGTGGAAGGGCGTCCCGTTTCCCTCCGTCTGACCGGCGGCCAAGTCGCCGACTGCACCGCGGCTGACGCGCTGACGGACGAGCTCGATGAGGGAAATATCCTGTTGGCCGACAAGGGCTATGATACCAACGCCATTCGGGCCAAGGCTGCCGAACGAAAGGCTTGGGCCAACATCCCGCCGAAGACAAACCGCAAGGGCACCTTCGTCTTCTCGCAGTGGGTTTACCGGCAGCGCAACCTCGTAAAGCGTTTCTTCAATAGGATCAAACAGTTCCGTGGCATCGCAACCCGATACGACAAGCGCCCCGAAAACTACCTCGCCGCTGTAAAACTCGTCGCCACGAGAATTTGGTGTCAAAGTTTATGAGTCGACGGCCTAGGCTGCGCGAGCGGCAGAAAACGCTCGCTCCAGATCCGCTTTGAGGTCGTTTACATCTTCCAATCCTACTTGCAGGCGCAGGACGGGCCCTTCGGTCGGTATGGGCGTCACCTTGCGTTCGTCAAGATTGACATGAAGTGCGAGCGAGGCAAATCCGCCCCAGGAATAGCCCAAGCCGAATATGGATAACGCGTCCAAAAAGGCCTGTGCTTTCGTCTTGAACTGATCCTCATGCTCGACACGAAGGACAAACGAGAAGACACCGGTGGCCCCCTTGAAATCGCGCTTCCAGATGTCATGCCCCGGGAAAGTCTGCAGCGCGGGGTGCAGCACACGTTCGACGTCGTCGCGACCTTCAAGCCACGTGGCGATCTCAAGCGCGCTTTTCTGATGGCGCTCAAGCCGGATTCCAAGTGTCCGCAGGCCGCGAAGTACCTGGTAGGCATCATCAGGTGCAGCGCAAAGGCCCAGCAACCCGTTCGCTTCCTTCAACCGCGGCCAATGCTCAACGTTCGCAGAAACTGTTCCGAACAGGATATCCGCGTGGCCGGCCGGATATTTGGTGGACGCCTGGATGGAAATATCAACGCCGAAGTCCAGTGGCCTGAAATAGAGCGGCGTCGCCCAGGTGTTGTCCATCATCACGATTGCACCACGACTGTGGGCAACCGCGGCGATCGCGGGAATATCCTGGATCTCGAACGTGTTGGAACCGGGTGACTCGGTGTGCACGAGCCGCGTATTCGGCTTGAAGAGGGTCTCGATTTCGGCCCCGAGCGAGGGGGCATAATACTCCACTTCGATGCCAAGGCGCGCCAACATGACGTCGCAGAACTGGCGGACATTGCCATAGACGGAATCGACGATCAGCGCGTGGTCGCCGGGAGCGAGATAGGCAAGCAATGGCACTGTGACCGCCGCAAGTCCGGAGGGCACAAGGATCGTGCCGGCTGCGCCCTCCAGTTCATTGATTGCGTCGCAAAGTGCATCCGTGGTCGGCGTCCCGCGCGTCCCGTAGGTATATTTCTGCCCGTGCGTTTCCATCGTCCGCGCATCGGGAAAGAGCACTGTCGTTCCGTGAACGACAGGGGGATTGATAAAGCCGCGCTGGCTGTCGGGATCATATCCCGCCTTGATCAGCTGTGTTTGTGGACCCGGTTCGACGGTGAGGTTTGCTTTGTCATTCATGGTCGCATTCTCATTTGAGGACAGAGGATCGCTTACGAACTATGGCCGATCACCGGCCAGGTGGCGCTCCAGGAACGGCAAATTGTCCTGTCCCCAATAGAGTTCACCGTCATAGCGATAGGTCGGGAAACCAAAAACGCCGCTCGCTAAGGCATGTTCGCGATCTTTCCCCCATTTCGCCTTGACGTCATCATCCGTTTCGCGCCGAACCAGCGCCGCACCGTCGAGCCCCGTTTCGTGCGCAATCGCGCCACGGACATTTGGATTGCCGATATCCTTGGCCTCAGCCCAAAACGCATGCTGCAAGGCGCTCGTGAGGCCGGTCCAGTCCTTCTCATCGAGAAAAGCGGCGATCACGATCAGTGATGCTGGCGTCGGATCACCGAGCGCCGGCCGGTTTTCCAGAAGCAGTGATTTCCCTCGCACACCGGCCCAGCGTTTGAGGTCTCGTGCGCCATAGGCACGGCGTGCATCCGGCCGATTTCGCGAGAAGATGCCCCCGTTTTCTTCGACAACAGTGGTCAAATAGGGCCTGATCTCAGCACCATGACGGGTCGCAAGGTCGACCAGGCCATCGAAACCAATATGGGACCACGGCGAGCCGATCGAGAAGAAGTAATCGATTGTCTTTGTCACTTTGATTGTCCTGCTTGCAAGGCTTGATGCGCTCGGTGCCATTGTTCTCTAGGCCGCCCTTTGGTCGGCAGGCGACCACCCGAGCTCCGGAGCGATATGTGTTACAAAGTCATGGACAATCTGGCGGTAATCCTCATCCTCGAATTCGTACGGAAGCTCGAGCCTCAGTTCGTGGACATGCGGCAAAATCGGGTCTGCATGCAACCGTTCCAGGATCTCCTGCGAGGTACCGACGAGGTCGCGGGCATAGAGCGTTCGTCGTTCCCCCTGCGGCGCCAGAGTTCGATCTGTACGTCCGATCGCGTAGTCGAGATACTGCTTGCGCGTCCTTGGATCCGCACTATCAAGGGGAAGGATGACCCGGCCAAGCGCCACGCGCCTGCCCTCGCCGCCCGAGGATCGATAGAGCGCAAGCTGGCGGGCCTGCGCCACGAAAAACGCGTCCGTCTCCTCGCCGGTCGTGACGTTGCCGATCAACAGATTGAAGCCGTGGCTTCCGGCCCAGGCGGCCGAACGCAGCGACCCGCCGCCATACCACAGCCGATCGGCGAGCCCCTTAGCATGCGGCTGCAGCCGCGGGCGTTTCACGCCAAAGGGCGTCTTGATCAGCGTGTCGTCGTCGCCCAGCGAGCCGCTACGTAGGTTTTCCTGAAAGCGCAGTACCCGCTGGTGCGAAAAGTCGTAGGCCGACCAGTCGCCGTCAAAGGCGAGAGGCCCGATAAGATCGAGATGCGGCGGCTTGCCGGCGCTCAGGCCGACATTCAGGCGACCGCGCGACAGCACGTCGACAGTCGAAAGGTCTTCCGCCAGTCGATAGGGGTTTTCGTAACCGATCGGAATGACCGCTGTACCGAGCTCGATGCGACTTGTCCTCTGGGTGGCGGCCGCGAGGAAGGCGGCGGCCGAGGAGATGCCGGGCTCCAGATGCCGCTGGCGGACCCAAGCGCTCGCAAACCCGAGCGCCTCGCCATATTCCAGGAGTGCCAAGGTCTTTTCGAGTCCATCCAACGGATCGTCCACGGGGTAGTTGCCGGGGCTGAGGAAGCCGATATGGCTGATCGATATCTTGTTCCGCGTCACGCCATTTCTCCTTAGAACTTCGGAAGGCCGGGCGGATTGGTCTCGGATTTCGGCAGCGCCTCCTCCTGCAGGTGCCAACGCGCGAGCACCTTGGCATAGGTGCCGCTTTCGATGAGGCCGTTGGTGGCGATCGTCAGCGCATTGGCAAGGCCGCTCCCCTTGCGGGTGGTGATCGCCACGTCCGAGCGCTCGGGCCAGCCGGCGCTCAAGGTCCCGACCCGCTTGATGTTCTTGTCACGTGCGGCGATGAAGACGAGCTGCGCATGCGGCTGGACGATGACGTCGGCGCGACCGGATGAGAGCGCCACCAGGCTCGTCGCCTCGTCGTCGTAATATTGCAGCTCCAGCGGTCTCAGACCCGCAGCGACATTCTCCTCGCTCCATTTGAGCAGGATGCGCTCCTGATTGGTGCCGGCGCCGACGATGATCCTGAGGCCCGCCGCATCCTTCGGTTCCTTGATCACCGCAATCCCGCTATCCGCCTTGACGAAGAAGCCGTGCAGCCCCTGGCGATAGGTCGAGAAATCGAACTTCTCCTTGCGCTGTTCCGTGACGCCGACATTGGAGATGACCGCGTCGTACTTGCCCGACGTCAACCCAAGTGGCCAGTCGATCCAGGCGGTCGGCACGAGCTCGAGTTCCAATCCCAAGCTGTTGGCGATGGCGCCGGCATATTCCGGATCGGCGCCGATGACCGTACGCGCATCGGTGGCGTAAGTGGCAAGCGGCGGCCCACCGGGGCTGACCCCCACGGTGAACTTGCCCGGCGTCACGAACTTGAAGTCCGCCGGGACGGCGGCAACCGCCGTCTCATTGCGGGCCGCCCGGATGCGCCCCGGCTGTTCCGGGCTGAGATCGAAGCCGGCATCGGCCGTCGCCGAAGCGACCTGTAGAAGGGTTGCCGCTGCTGCGGCGACAAGGATGCGAAAGGCGGACTTGCCAATCATGCTTTTGGTCTCCGGATGAATGCAGAAACCGGACCGGCGGCGGCGCCGCCGATCCGTTGGGCTAGGATCAGGAACCGCTCTTCGGGAGGCCGGGCGGGTTGGTCTGAGCAGCATCGACGGCTTCCGCGCCGAGGCTCCAACGCTTCAGCACTTCACCGTATTTGCCGTTCTTGATCAGGTCGTTGAGTGCGATGGTGACGGCATCGGCCAGGCCACCGCCCTTGCGGCTGGTGACGGCGATCTCGGCGGTTAGCGGCCAGCCGCCGCTGACGATGCCGACCACCTTGGTGTTGTTCTTGATCGATGCGGCATAGGCGCGGGTCGCATTCGGGTTGAACTCGACGTCCGCGCGGCCCGACTGCAAGGCGAGGTCGCCGGCGGCGCGGTCGTCGTAATACTGCACCTCGATCGGCTTCAGCCCGGCGGCGACGTTCTGCCGGTCCCATTCGAGAATGATCTTTTCCTGGTTGGTGCCGGCACCGGTGATCACCTTCAACCCGGCGACGTCCTTTGGTTCCTTGATCGCCTCGATCTTGCTGTCGGACTTGACGAAGAAGCCCAGCACGTCCTTGCGGTAGGTGGAGAAATCGAACTTCTCCTTGCGCTCCTCGGTGACCGTGACGTTGCTGATGACCGCGTCATATTTGCCTGAGGCAACGCCGAGCGGCCAATCGGCCCAGGCGACGGGCACAAGTTCGAGCTCGAGCCCGAAGCTGTCGGCCAGCAACGACGCAACATCGGGGTCGGCGCCGACCACGGTCTTCGAATCCGAGGCGTAGGTCGCAATCGGCGGATCCCAGGGATTGATGGCGACGGTAAACTTGCCCGGATTGAAGAACTTGAAGTCGGCAGCGATCGCCTTGATCGCCGCGTCGTTCTTTTCCGCGCGCACGCGGTTCGATGTGTCGGGGCTGAGGTCGAATTTCTCCTCGGCGTGGACGGAGCCAAGTCCGAGGGTCAGCGCCGTGACGGCGCCGGCCAGAAGCAACTTTGCAGTGTTGAGAATAGTCATATCAGTCTCCTTTTCAATCTCTGATTGCCGACGGTGGCAAAGCTCCGCCATCGGGACGTGGACGGGAAGCTTTGTTAGAGAACGCGCGCCAAAAATTCGCGGGTGCGTGGATGCTTCGCCTCGGTAAAGACCTGGGCCGGGGGGCCTGCCTCCAACACGCGGCCCGCCTCCATGAAGACGACCGTATCGGCAACCTCTCGGGCAAAGCCGGTTTCGTGGGTGACGATCACAAGCGTCGTGCCGGTGAGCGCAAGCTCCTTGATAACATCGAGCACTTCGCCGACGAGTTCCGGGTCGAGCGCCGAGGTCGGCTCGTCGAACAGCAGCACCTTCGGGCGCAGCGCCAGCGCGCGGGCGATCGCGACGCGTTGCTGCTGCCCACCCGAGAGCTGGCGCGGATAGGCGTCGACCTTGTCGCTGAGGCCGATGCGGGCGAGCAGTTCCTGGGCAAGGCGCACCGCCTCCGCGCGCTCAAGGCCGCGCGCGTGAATGGGCGCCTCGATCAGGTTTTCGAGCACGGTCAGATGGGGGAAGAGGTTGAAGTTCTGGAACACCATGCCGATATCGGCGCGCCGTTTCAGGATGTCTTTTTCCTTGAGTTCATAGAGCGTGTCGCCCTTCCGGCTGTAGCCGACGAGGTCGCCGTCGATCGCGATGAAGCCGTCATCGACGCGCTCCAGATGGTTGATGGCCCTGAGCAACGTGGATTTGCCTGAGCCGGACGGTCCGAGGATCGCCGTGACGCTGCCCGCCGGCAAATTCAGTTCGACCCGGTCTAGGACCTTCAGCGACCCGAAGCTCTTCGAGATCCCGTGCACATGCACCGCGCCGCCGGCGCGAAGCGCCTGGGCATCGCCGAAGCCGACCTTTGCGCTTGCGGCGGCCGGGCGGACGACCTCCGGCAGCGGCTGACGGAAGCGTGCAACAAGCGCCTGGAATGGCAGCGGCGCCGGATTGCGCACCGCGCCGCGCGAATAATAGCGCTCGATGTAATGCTGGGCGATCGAGAGCCCGGTCATGATCACCAGGTACCAGACGGTCGCCACCATCAGGAGCGGAATGACCTCGAGATTGCGGCGATAGATGACCTGCACCGTGTAGAACAGCTCAGGCAGCGCCAGCACGTAGACCATCGAGGTGCCCTTGGCGAGACCGATGATCTCGTTGAAACCGGTCGGCAGGATCGAGCGCATGGCCTGCGGCAGCACGATACGGAACGCCTGGCGCCGACGCGGCAGACCAAGGGCTGCGGCCGCCTCGTGCTGGCCCTGGTCTACGGCGAGAATGCCGCCGCGCACGATCTCCGCGAAAAAGGCCGACTGGTTGAGTGTGAGCCCAAGGAAGGCCGCAGCGAAGGGCGTCAGGAGCTGTGTCGTCGGATAGTTCAGCCAGACCGTGTCGGTGAAGGGCACGCCGATCGCGATGGTCTCGTAGAGGTAGCCGAGATTGTTGAGCACCAGCAAAAGCACGATCAGCGGGATCGAGCGCAGCAGCCAGATGTAGCCGAAGGACAGGCCGGCAAGCAGCGGCGACCTGGATACACGGGCAAGCGCAAGGGCGGTCCCGAGCAACGAGCCGGAGACGGTCGCAAGCGCCGTCAGAAGCAGGGTGCGGCCAAGGCCCGCCAGCACCGGCTCGGCGAAGAACCATTCGGCAAAGACCGGCCAACCCCAGCGCGGATTGGTCAGCACCGAATAGAGCACGCCCGAAATGGCGAGCGCTGCAAACAGCGTGCCGAGCGCGCGGGCGGGATGGCGCGCCGGTACGATGCGGTAATGGGAATAGCCCGGGTTCGGCTCGCTCGTCCGGCTGACACCGGGCGCGCCGGCAAGATCGCTCAAAACTGCCATGGTGGATCCTCTCTCAGAAATCGGTTGGCGGCCGGCGCAGCAGACGGCACGATCGGTCGGCATCAGGGATGGCTTGCCGCCTTGGGCTGTGGCGGCGGCACGTCGGCCAGAAACGCCAGCGTGGCTACCAGGTGGGAGATATTTTTCTCGAAGGGTAGCGTCTTGTAGATCTCCGGATCGGCCTCGACATCGAAGAGTGCTGTGTATCCGTTGGCGAGATAGAGCCCGACCGCCTCCGGCTGGCGGAAGCCGGTCGTTAGATAGACGCGCGAATAGCCTTGACGCGCAGCCTGCGCTTCGAGTTCGAACAGCACCTTGCGCGCCAGACCCTGACGCCTGAGGTCGGAACGGGTCCAGATGCGCTTGAACTCGGCGGTCTGCTCGTCATAGGCCTTGAAGGCGCCGCCGCCGATGGCTTCGCCGTTGCGCATCAGAAGCACGAAATTGCCGGACGGCGAGGCGAAGGCTTCCGCCGGATAGCGGTTCATCTCGGCCGCGGCCCCCTCCTCGCTGAAATAATTGCCATAGCGGCTGTCATATTCGACGATCAGCTCGTCGATGAGCGGCTTGGCGCGGGGATCGAGGGGCGTGGTGTAGAGAAACGTGTCGCTCATGTCTTTCGCCATCCCTTGGGTGGTCACGCGAGAAAAGTTTCCACCAACCGAACCCAGTAGCGGGCGGCCGGTGCGATGATCGCGTCGTTGAAATCGTATTCAGCGCTGTGGAGCGCCGCGCTGTCGCCGTTGCCGACGAAGGCGTAGTTGCCGGCTTTCTCCTCGAGGAAGAACGCGAAGTCCTCGCTGGCCGTGCGCGGCTTGAAATCTGAAATGATCGCGTCGGGGCCTAAGGCCTTGAGCGCGACATCGCGGGCAAAGTCCGTTTCGGCGGCGTGGTTGACCAGCGCCGGAAAGCCGAGCCGATAGTCGATCTCGGCCCTTGCGCCAAAACTCTCGGCCTGCGCCCGCGCCAGCGCCTGGACACGCTCGCCAAGCAGGCGGCGGACGTCGTCATTGAAGGCCCGCAGGGTCAATTTCAACGAGACGCTTTCGGGGATGACGTTCGACGCCTGGCCGCCGCGGATGGAGCCGACGGTGACGACAGCCATATGCTGCGGGTCGACATTGCGCGAAACGAGGCTCTGGAGCGCCGTAATCAGTGATGCCGTCGCCAGCACCGGGTCGACGGTCAGGTGCGGCTCAGCCCCGTGCCCACCCTTGCCGACAACAGTGATGTTGGCTTGGTCGACCGAGGCCATGGCCGGCCCCTCGACGAAGCCGAAACGTCCCGTGGCTACGCCCGGCCAGTTGTGCAGGCCGAAGATCGCTTCGACCGGGAAGCGTTCGAGCAAACCCTCCGATAGCATGCTGCGCGCGCCGGCGCCGATCTCTTCGGCGGGCTGGAAGATCAGCCGCAGCGTGCCGTCGAAACGTCCCTCCCCTGCCAGAAACCGGGCGGCTGCGAGCAGGATCGCCGTATGGCCGTCATGGCCGCAGGCGTGCATCACGCCCTTGTGGCGGCTGGCATAGGCAAGACCCGTCGCTTCCTCGATCGGCAAGGCGTCCATGTCGGCGCGAAGGCCGATCGCCTTTTCGCTCCGCCCGCGCCGGAGGGTGGCGACAATCCCGGTCCGGGCAATGCCGCGGCTGACCTCATAGCCCCAGGCAGACAGCCGGTCGGCAACGAGGTCGCTCGTGCGTCTCTCCTGAAAGGCGAGCTCGGGATGCTGATGCAGATCGCGCCGGATGGCGACAATCTCGTCGATGAAGCTGGCAAGGCCACGCTCGACGGCTGCGGATCTCTGGGTGTCGGTGAGAATAAGGTTCATGGACACAACCTCCGCCGGAACCGTCAGGTCCCGACGGCCCTCCCCCGCTCGACTTCCACCGCCGGCGCCGCATAACGGCTTTCGCGATACGGCAGTCCCAGGTGATCGCGCAGCGTTGCGCCTTCGAGCCCGCGCTTGAAGTATCCGCGGCCTTCGAGGATCGGCAGCACATATGCGGCGAAATCAGCGAGCCCTTCGGCGATCACGGGGAAGCCGAGGATGAAGCCGTCGGCCGCATCCTCGTCGATCCAGCGGATGATCTCGCCTGCAATATGCTCAGCCGTGCCGATGAAGGTCGTCCTCGGCGTTGCGACGTCGAGCGCGATCTCGCGCAGGCTCGCGCCTGTTTCACGCGCCGTCTTCTTGATGCGGTCGGTCGTCGCGCGAAAGCTGTTCTTGCCGATGTCACCGATATCGGGGAACGGCGCGTCGAGCGGATAGGCGCTGAAGTCGTGATGATCGAAGAACCGGCCGAGATAGAGCAGCGCTTCCTCGATCGTCACCAGATCGCGGATGGCCCGGTATTTCGCCTCGGCCTCTTCGGCCGTGGCGCCGACGATCGGGCCGATGCCGGGAAAGATGCCGACCTCGCCAGCACGGCGTCCCTGTGCCACCGCACTTTGCTTGACTTGCTTGTAGAAGACCTTGGCGTCCTCGATCGGCCCGCCATTGGTGAACACCGCGTCGGCATGTTTTCCCGCAAGGCGGACACCGGAATCGGACGCTCCCGCCTGGAAGACGACCGGTTGACCCTGCCTGGAACGCTCGATGTTGAGCGGTCCCTCGATCCGGAAGAAGCGCCCCTTGTGATTGAGCCGGCGCAGCTTCGTCTTGTCGGCATAGACGCCGGTTGCGCGGTCGCGCGCGAAGGCGTCGTCGTCCCAGCTGTCCCACAGCCCCTTGATCGCATCGAGATATTCGTCGGCGATTTCGTAGCGCAGCTCGTGTTCCGGATGCTCGCGCCCGTAGTTGCGGCCAGACCCTTCGAGCGGCGAGGTCACCGCGTTCCAGCCGGCACGGCCGCCACTGATCAGATCGAGCGAGGCGAACTGGCGGGCGACCGTGAACGGGTCACTGTAGGAGGTCGAAACCGTGCCAACGAGACCGATCTGCGAGGTCGAGGCGGCAAGCGCCGACAGGATCGTCAGCGGCTCGAAGCGGTTGAGGAAATGCGGGATCGACTGTTCGTTGATGTAGAGGCCATCGGCGACGAAGGCGAAGGCGATGCCGGCGGCCTCCGCCTTGCGCGCCGTGTCGACGAAGAACGAAAAGTTGACGCTCGCATCGGCCGGCCCGCTTGGATGTTTCCAGGCGTTCATGTGTCCGCCCGGTCCCTGCAGCATGATGCCGAAAGTGACGTTCTTCTTGCTCATGACAAATCCTTCCCGGAGTGATCAGGCGGCGAGCGACAGCCGCTCGCGTGCGATGAGTTCGATCGAGGCGAGGCGCTCGGCGGCGCCGACCGCGGGCGTTTCAATGACGAATTCCTCGACACCGTAGCGGCGGTGCAGCGCGTCGAGTTCCTGGCGCACCTGCCGCGGCGTGCCGGTGAGCACGCTCGGTGTCTTTTCCTCGATGCGGTAATCGCTAAAGCCGGCCTGGCGGGCATAGTCGGCGGCCTGCTCCTCGCTGCCGACATTGACGCTCTGGCCATTGCCGAAGAACACCTTGAAAATCTTCAGGTCGGCGACGCGCTGGCGCGCCCGTTCCTCGTTGTCGGCGGCGAAGGCCGCGAGCGCGAGCAGCGGTCGCTCACCGCCAGTCGCCCGCTCATAGGCATCAAACGTCTTTTGCAGATTGTCGGGATCGCCGTTGAGATGGCCGGCGAAAACCAGCTTCCAGCCCTTTTCGGCGGCAAGGACGGCGCTGTCGACGCTTGCTCCGAGCAGGAAGCGTTCCGGCGCGACAGGCGGCAGCGGTGTGGCAAGCAGGTCGGAGTGTTGTGCCTCCTGCGGCAACAGATAACGATTGAGATCCGCCAGCTGCTCGGCGAAATTCGGTCGGAGCGCGGGATCTATCCCTGCCTGCAGCGCCCTGGTCGAAAGCGGAAATCCGCCCGGCGCCTTGCCGACGCCGAGGTCGACGCGCGATGGCGCAAGGCTGGCGAGAAGATTGAAACTCTCGGCAACCTTGTAGGCGCTGTAGTGCTGCAGCATGACGCCGCCGGATCCGATGCGGATCTTCGACGTTTTCGCCAGCAGATAGGCGATCAGGGTTTCCGGCGCCGAACTCGCTAGCCCCTGAATGTTGTGGTGTTCTGCGACCCAGAAGCGATGATAGCGCCATTCCTCCGCCTTCGCGGCGAGCTGGGCGGTCGCGTGAAGGGCCTCCGTGGGCGTCCTCCCCGGATCGACGGGGCTCTTGTCGAGAAGGCTAAGCAGATAGGACATGGTTCGGAGCTTTCATCGCCATTTACGATAGAAAATTATTAAATACATATTTTTTATAGATTATAGGAATGACGTTCTCTTTCGTTGCGCGAAACAAGAAAAGTTGCCGCTTTCACTCTGCCCAAGAGACGATACCTTTCTTCTCGGTTGAAGTCCGCGGAAGGGGAAGGTCGGTACCGTGGCAGGAGGCGGGCGCAAAGCCGTCGCCGCGAGAGATCCCGCGTGTGGGTAACTGCCAGCACCCCCGCTTTGTAGTCGGGGCCGTCTACGAGCTGTAGCCGGACGATCTGTCGATCGACAGGACACGGTCGGTCGCTTGTTCTAAGGTCAGTGTCGACGTGTCGAGAACTTCGAGCCCGGTCGCCTCACTGCTAAGGAAGTTGGCCCAGCTTCATAATGTCCTCGTTGGCAAAATCAGCTTGGCCCCGATCGACTGCGAGCCGACCTATCCCCGTGCGCGCCAGATGGCGTTTTATTCGGATGGCCTTTGAAAGCGGGCGTGGGCGCTCCAAAGACGTCGCCACCATCCCGATTTAACGTCGCCCAATACCAAGTCGGCATCGCTGACCCACGAGGCTACGAAGGCCGTCCCGGCATGCGTAGTCGCATCCACACCTGATTCCTGCCAACCTACCTTCAATTGCGCCCGCGCGAGCGCGCAACCCGCGTTTCAGCGGTCGCAATCGCTTGGCACTGCCCGCCTCAACGAGGAATGATCGACTTTGCCACCTCCTGCCCGCTCTCGGGCCGACCGCAGTTAAATCAACCCTTAAGCCGCGGCCTCCACTTCAAGAACCAAATTATCACTCTATTAACCATAACGAACGCAGAAGTAGTCTTACACCTGCAACTGCAATTTGAGCGTCACGATGCAAACCTCACCCCGCCCTAATCGGATCACGCGCCGGCCTCGCTCTTATATGGTGACCGCCGCGGTGCCCGTGGTCGTTTTGCTTGCCACCGCGCTCCAAGCACGAGCACAGGTTATCCTTTCTGGCGACACCGACCCGTCGGATCCTGCAGCCGTGGACAGCAGCATGGATCTCGTGATCGGCAACAGCGCTGTCGGGAGCCTGACGATTTCGAACGGCGGCATCCTGACGAATTATACAGGCATTATCGGCAACGACCTCACAGGTGTCGGTACCGTTAGCGTTTTGGGCCAGGGCACGCATTGGGACAATTTTGGAGACGTGGTCACCGGGCAGTCTGGTCGTGGCACATTGGATATTCTGGGCGGCGGGCTCGTTACCAGCGAGGCTGGTTACATAGGGGCCGGTACGGACAGCGTGGGCGTCGTGACGATCTCGGGCAATGATGGCTTCGGCGTCGCTTCGTCCTGGACGCTCAGTCAAGATCTTCGGGTGGGCGATGAGGGCAGCGGGACGTTGAACGTCACCGACGGCGGTCGCGTCGTGACCACGCGACGAATCAACATCGGCAACTGGAACGCGGGCACTGTTACAGCATCGAACGGCGCTGAGTTGACGAGCCACGACGGGATTGTTGGTGTCTCGGCACGCGGTGAGGCGCTCCTGAGCTCAGGCGCCACCTGGTCGATGATGGACCAGCTCACCGTGGGCCTGTTTGCCCAGGGAACACTCAGGGTCGAAGACGGTGCAAGCATAACCAGCAACCAGGGCTATGTCGGCGCGAACTCTGGTGGCGACGGCAGCGTAACGGTGACAGGCGCTGGATCGAGCTGGGTGATGACGGGGTCAAACCTAACATTGGGCAACTACGGCGTCGGCACCATGACCATCGAGGATGGCGCAAGGGTCTACGCCAAGAGCGGTGTCTATGTCGGCATTTCGGATGCGGCGGCAAGCGGCACGCTGAACGTGCTGGGCACATCTGGTGCCCGTGGGGTGCTCGAAACCAGCGGGCTTCGCGGGGGCCTCGGCACGGCGAGCGTTACAGTGGATGGCGGCATTGTCCGGGCCATTGGCACCAACGAGAACTTCTTCAGGAACTATGGCGCTCAGAAGGTCACCCTTGGCACTGGCGGCGGCATCTTCGACACCAACGGCCATGATATCGGAATCGCACCCGAAATTACCGGTGCAGGTGGCCTGACCAAGCAGGGCGGGGGAACTCTGACCCTGACCGGTGCGAACAGCTTCGCTGGCGGCACAACGATCAATGCAGGCACCTTGCAGTTGGGTAATGGCGGCACGAACGGCAGTATCATCGGCGATGTCGCCAATGACGGCACCCTTTCCTTTAATCGATCGGACCTAGTGAACTTTGACGGCACGATCGCGGGAAGCGGTGGTGTCCATCAGGTCGGAACCGGCCAGACCACACTGACGCAGGACAGTTCTGGGCTTTCGGGCATGTCGCGGATCACCAACGGTATTTTGTCCGTCGACGGGATTTTGGGGGGTACCCTCGACGTAACTGGCGGGCGCCTGCAAGGCGATGGCAGAGTAGGAACCACGACCAATTTTGCGGGTGGCACCATTGCTCCGGGCAATTCCATCGGCACGCTGACGGTCGCGGGCAACTATGCCGGCAGCGGTGGCACACTCGAAATCGAGACAGTACTTGGCGATGACCTTTCGAAGACGGATCGCCTCGTCGTGACCGGGAACACATCGGGCAATACCAGCGTGCGTGTCATCAATGTCGGTGGCGCAGGCGCCCAGACGAACGAAGGCATCAAGATCATCGATATCGGCGGCGCTTCCGGCGGAAGCTTTTCACTTTTGGGCGATTATGTATTCCAGGGCGACCAAGCCGTCGTTGCAGGGGCCTATGCCTATCGCCTTTATCAAGGCGGCATGAGCACGCCAGCGGATGGCGACTGGTATCTGCGTTCAGCGCTGCTCAACTCGGGAACACCGACCGAGCCTCTCTATCAAGCCGGCGCGCCCATCTACGAAGCCTATGCATCGGTGCTGCAGAGCTTTAACGACCTTGAGACCTTGCAGCAGCGTGTTGGCAATCGCTCCTGGACCACGGGAACCAACCAGTTCGCCCTGACCGATCCCGCCGACAACAGCGGTTTTATCTGGAGCCGAATAGCCGGCCGTACAGCAAAGACGGCCCCCGAGTTTTCCACCACCGGCATGCAATTCGATACCGACACCTGGCAAATCCAGTCCGGCGTCGAGGGCCAACTTTCCGCCAGCGAGGCCGGAAGCCTGATTGCTTCGCTTTACGCACGCTATGGCAATGTCACCGGGCAAGTCTCCTCGATCTTCGGCAATGGCTCGATCAGAACCGATGGCTACGGTTTGGGGGGCGCTCTGACGTGGTATGGAACCGACGGCTTCTACATCGACAGTCAAGCAAGCCTGACGTGGTACGACAGCACGCTCAAGTCCTCGACTGCGGCGATTGGCCTGACCGCGGGAAATGGCGGTTTCGGCTATGCACTCGGTGTCGAAGCGGGCCAAAAGATCGCGCTGAACGCCAACTGGGGAGTGACGCCACAGGCGCAGATAGTCTATTCTGGGATCAACTACAGCCAATTCACCGATGCTTTCGGCACCAACGTCGCCCTGAAAGAGGGCGACGATTTCAAGATCCGTCTCGGTATCTCTGCTGACTACGAGAATGCCTGGCGAGCCGAAAACGGAGAGACCAGCCGGTTACACGCCTACGCAATAGCCGATCTCTACAATGATTTCCTGCCGCAAAACAGCGTCGAAGTCGATGGCGTTCGCCTTGCAGCGGAGCAGGATAATCTTTGGGCCGGTATCGGGCTAGGCGGCACCTACAGCTGGGGCGACGGCAAGTACGCGCTTCATGGCCAAGGCAAGATCAACACGGGTCTTGGCCACTTCGGCACCAACTATGCACTGACAGGCACAGTCGGCCTCACCGCAAGGTTCTAAGCCGAAGCCAATCCCTGCCTGGACAATCGCCGATCACCGCCGACTGGCCACGACAGTGTTGTCTTGGGCGCAGGCTCTCACGCGCAGTTCGCCACTAGCAGAGCAGGAGGGCGACGGGCATCAAGGCCAAAAGATAGGCAAGCCCATCGGCCGCAAGTCGATCGCGCAGGCTGTGGGTGGCGAAAGCGTTTGTCGAAATGTGTTCGTTGTTGTTCATTTCGTTGTTCCCGAAGCGCTAGCTGTCGGACCGGCAGCAGAATAAGCAGGGTCGGCCCGGATATGAGGGACAAGCCGGCCGGGATCAAATGAAAGGGTGGCATCTTAAGGATGCGCGATATTCATGGCCTCGATCTGAACCTGATCCGGATATTCAACGCCGTGCTCGATGAGCGCGGTGTCACCAAGGCGGCGGACCGTTTGCACCTGACGCAGTCGGCGATCAGCCACGCGCTTGCCCGGCTGCGTGAGGTTCTCGGCGACGAACTCTTCATTCGCGGTCCGGACGGCATGCACCCCACCCCGCGGGCGGTGGAACTGTCGAAGTCGTTCAAGCCGGCATTGCGGCAGATCGAAACGGCGATTTGCGAACCGGCTTTCCACCCGGCGTCCTCCGACATCGAATTCTCGGTTGCGAGCCGACCACTTACGAACGCTTGCGTATGTTCTTCCACCGGGTGCTTTCGACATTCTGGCGACACAACTGCTCACGCTTGTGCACATGCGTGACGCGACTTTGAGCCTTACATTCTTCATCGGCCTCACAATTGCTCTTTGGAGTGCGCGAAACGGTGCGCTCGCGCTCTTCGATGCCATGAACGTCGCCTATCAGGAGGTCGAGAAGCGTGGATATTTCCGGCTCAACCTCGTTGCCATTGTATTTACGCTCTGCGCGATCGTGGCGATTGTCCTGATGATTGGTATTGCCGCCGCGTTGCCAACGGTCCTTAGAGTTACGTCGTTTGATCCGACAAACGAAACCATGATCCTGCTCACGGGCAGGTCGCTTGTGGTCATTGCGGCTTTGATGGGCTCGGCTGTGATTTACCGGGTCGGCCCCAGTCGGCAGCCGGCCAAATTCCGCTGGCTGACCTGGGGATCGGTCTTCACGACAGCCACCTGGGTCGCAATGTCTCTGGGCTATGCTTGGTATCTCGACAATCTTGCTAACTATGCCGCGAGTTACGGTGCGCTCGGTGGGCTCGTCGGATTCCTGATATGGCTCTGGCTATCCGTAGCGCTGTTGATCGTAGGAGCCGAGATCAATGCGGAACTTGAGCATCAGACCGCAAGGGACTCGACGACCGGTACGCCCCTTCCGATCGGTTCTCGCGGCGCACACATGGCTGACACGATCGGCAAAGCGGCTAAGTGACCATTCCTACGGCTCGGATCGATAGACAAAACTGAGCTCGAAGATGCGATATGTAAGTCTCATCAATCAGATCTAGCGTGACGGCGATCGAAGGGGAGGCCTCCTTCGAGACGTCAAATCACCTGCGAGGCTGGCCAGGATCGCGAGGCTGGAAAATCGAGACTCGAGAAAATCAGGACGGTTTGGGCCACTCAGGGCGCCAGACATGCTTCTCAGATGTTGCAATCATGCAGCCTTGAGCCTCCTCGAAAAGGAAAGGCCCCGTCGTGAGCGACGAGGCCATACTGATGTTGTCGAGGCTTTACTCGGTGAACGCGTCATTTGCTACTCGGGAGGAGGGAGGTCGTCCGGATCGTCGTCGTCTGGATCATCCAGGTCCGCCTCCTCGGTCTCGGCGAATTCGTCGTCATCCTCAGGATCATCGAATTTCGGCGGCGGGTCGCGTGGCTCGCGCAAGTCGCCTTTGCCGAGCGGGCTATCGTCGGGGAAATCGGTCGGCTCGCGTCCGGCTGCTGTCGACTTATTTGCGATGTTCTCGCTGTTACCGTCTAGATTGCGCATCACCGTTCTCCTTGCTTATGCTTCCACCTATCTCTGAACGCGTTCCATTTTTGCGAGGACATCCAACGCGCACGAGAATGCGGCCGGCGCCAGCGATATCTTCGGCAATGCCGCGGACGAAATCGTCCGCACCTGAGTGGCTAACCTGGCCCTCTATGACCACGGATGTTCCAAGCACTCTGAAGCAGAGATTTTCCGTGTCGAAGGGCGCTTGGCACGCTAGAGCAAATTTGATCGAGGCGATGAGCCCCGAGACGTCCGCCCCTCCGCCGCCCCGGCAATCGAATTCAGGTCGAATGAAAACCATAGAAACCTCCTGTTCGGAGTCTCAACTCGCCTTCACGGACCTTGTTCCTTGTCGTATTGCTAATTTAATGGCGCCGTTCATTGCGCCAAACGAAATGGCCTCCAAAGGACGATGAAGAAGCGCGCCGCCGATGCGGACCCGCGGCTAATGCAACACCGCGCGCGCGACGGAAAAGGTGCAGGCGCAACGTTTTAGGGGTCGGATGGGGAGCGGGGCGCTCAATGAAGGGGAGCCTTGGCCTTTCGAATGATGGCACCCGCCCCTTCCTCGAACATTTTCTCCTTGGCATTGAGCATGAACCACCGGTTATGCGCCAGTTCGATCAGCGCTTCGGCGACCTCGCGTTCGGTCCAGCCCGCTGCCTCGCCATACTCGGCCATCGACTGGAAAACATCTTCCATCGCCATCTGACAATCTAGGTCTCGGTCTGGATACGAACCCGCCCGTTGTGACGACAGGAATCTTGGATGCTTTGCCATGACGGACCTCCTTGGATCCGCAGTAGAACGCACTAACCTATCCGCAAGCTTTCGCTAAAACGCTTGCGACTTCTCGCGGTTCCATGCGTCGTTGCGGCAAAGCCGAAACAGCGGAAGAACCGCGGCTGCATGCCCGCCAGACCCGTCCTTTTCAGGCGGGCCGAGTTCCACGTTGCTGCCGCTCTATCGCACGGGCTCAGTCGATCCAGTATCTGGCTGTCCGAATGGGCCACAGGAGAATTGGAACGATTTCTCCGTAAAACTCTTTCTCTCCTGCATTCACCTGCCAAGGAGAGAACCATTGAAATCGCTGGCTGAAATTTTCGAGCATACACTGCAGGATATCTATTTCGCTGAGAACGCCATCACCAAGGCGCTTCCCAAAGTTGCTAAGGCTGCCAAAAGCGCCGAACTGAAAAAAGCAGCCGAAGAACACCTCTCGGAAACCAAAGACCAGATCAAGAAGCTGGAGCAGGTTTTCAAGTCGATCGGCAAGACGGCGTCTGGCGAAAAATGCGACGCCATCGAAGGGCTTATCAAGGAAGCCGACGGCTTAATGAAAGAGGCCGAAGGAACAGCTCTCGACGCCGGACTGCTGGCCGCTTGCCAAGCTGTCGAACACTACGAGATCGCGCGCTATGGCTCGCTTCGTGAATGGGCCAAGGATCTCGGTCATGATGAGGCTCACAAGCTTCTGAGCGAGATTCTCGACCAGGAGAAGGCCACCAACAACAAGCTCACCAACCTGGCCGTGACGTCGATCAACAAAACATTGAAGCGATCCAAGGCGGCCTAAGTCGCCAAGCGGCGGCCGCGCCCATTAAGTGGCGCGGCTGGCGGCGGGGCGGCCACTGCAGTCCCGCGCCGGCCAGCGGCCGGTTTCGTGAAACCTCATTCTGCAGCGGCGTTCTTCGGAAAGGAGAAAAGCGCATGACTTACATTGAGGACGACGGCGAGGTCTGGGACCTTGTCGAAAAGATTGGGTTCTGCATGCTCACTACTCAATCCGGAGGGGAACTGAAGGCACGGCCAATGTCGGCCCACATCGAGCGGGTTGAGAACGCCTTGTATTTTTTGACGGACATCAAGGGCCACAAAGATGACGAGGTCGCACAGCACCCAAATGTCTGCCTGGCGTTCGCAGACACGAAGAAGCAAAAATATGTGTCGATCTCGGGCGTGGCCGAAGTGCAAAATGACCGCGAGAAGATCCGCGATCTCTGGTCTACCCCTGCCAAGGCGTGGTGGGATAGCCCCGACGATCCGTCCATTCGCATTCTCAAAGTTACACCTCGCTCTGCAGAGTACTGGGACAGTCCTGGCACTGTGATCAGTTACATCAAGATGGCGGCGGCAGCCGTCACCAGTGCCAAACCGGACATGGGCGAGAACGCCAAGGTTCGGATGTAGGGGGGGGGCCGGATGGAGAGTAGGCGTGGCGGATTGGTTTGCACCCGTCGGTGTGAAACTCGATATCGTACCGCATCTGATAGCGAAGGATTGCGCCGCCTCCGATGAAAGCCAACACCGTTGATCAGCCCTTCGACCACGCGCGCGGTGGCTTCAGCGTTGTCAACTGTGATCGTCTCTGCCGCCTGAATAAACCCACATGCAGCGATGGCGACCAACGGAAATGTCGCCAACGTTCAACCTGGGAGACGGCCGGTCCGGTCCCGTCGAGCGGTAACGCAAGGCAGAATAGATGCCGGACGACACCCGCGGAACCGCGATGGCGGAGCGCATCTGGGCCACGGCCGCAATTGGTGTCGCCGTGGGGCTGAGATCCTATGACACGGCCATCGTTCTCTCGATCGTCACCTTCGCAACACCGAAGGTTAGGACAAATTTCAAGTCACCGAGAAACGAAGCCCTGACGCCGCTGGAAAAGGAGGGAAATAGCGTCATGGATTGCGGCAGCGGGAGAGCCGCCAACCCTAAGCTGCGCGACCCAGAAACTCCCGCGGCAACGAGCAAGAATGTCTACTAAGACATTCCGTCGCGGGCTGAATTCAGGCCGCGTACCATCTGCGGAACCACGTTCACAAAGCACGCGTCAAGCGCGTCTGAGGCGGAGCTCCCGCGGCGGCGCGCCAGACCGCCAGCCGAGCTTGCGCCTGTTCTGGAACCGGTGCCAAGGCGGCTCGCCGGCAATTGACATGAGTCAATGCAGCATTCCCTCCTTCGGGTTTGTTTGGGCGATCCTTTCGCGCCGCAGTGCGCGGTCGCTGCACCAGGGGCTTATTCCCGGTTGTGTTTGAATGGCCGCGGACTATTCTCGTGGTCTGTTTTGATGGTGGAACGCTAAAATGGAAAAAGCCCGGAAGAATTGGTTCCTAG
Organism: Ensifer sp. PDNC004; assembly: GCF_016919405.1. Classification (NCBI taxonomy): domain Bacteria; kingdom Pseudomonadati; phylum Pseudomonadota; class Alphaproteobacteria; order Hyphomicrobiales; family Rhizobiaceae; genus Ensifer; species Ensifer sp. PDNC004. The sequence continues at coordinate 810,274 of NZ_CP070354.1, read as the reverse complement.
TCGGTCTGGTTACTCTGGCGCTCGTGGGCGGCTACTATGCTTGGCAAAACATGGATCGCAATGCACTGCCGGCCGGGATTGCGAGCGGCAACGGGCGCATCGAGGCTGTCGAGATTGATATCTCGACCAAGACGGCGGGCCGGATCAAGGAAATCTTTGTGGACGAGGGTGACTTCGTCAGTGCCGGCCAGGTGCTCGCCCAGATGGATACCGTGCAGTTGGAGGCGCACAAGCGGCAGGCTCAAGCGCAGCAGCAGCGTGCGATCATCAGCGTCGAGGCGGCGAAGAACCTCGTAACGCAGCGCGAAGCCGAAAAGGCGGCTGCCGTGGCTGTCCTCGCGCAGCGGCGCGCGCAACTGGACGCCGCCGAGCGGCGCCTTGCCCGCTCCGAGCAACTGGTAAGATCGAACACCGTTTCGCAACAGGTGCTCGACGACGACCGGGCGACCGCCGAGGGCGCGCGGGCGGCCGCCAGTGCGGCGGAAGCTTCGCTTGCCGCGTCGAACGCGGCGATCAATTCGGCGAAGTCCCAGGTCGTCGATGCCGAAGCCGCGGTCGAGGCCGCCAAGGCGTCGGTCGAAAGCATCATCGCCGACATCAACGACAGCACCCTGATCTCGCCGCGCGACGGCCGCATACAATATCGTGTGGTCCAGCCCGGCGAAGTGCTGGCTGCCGGCGGCCGCGTTCTCAATCTCGTCGATCTCGGCGATGTCTACATGACGTTCTTCCTGCCGACGGATCAGGCCGGCCGCCTGTCGATCGGCAGCGAGGTCCGGCTCGTGCTGGATGCCACCCCGCAATACATCATTCCCGCCAAGGTCTCCTATGTCGCCGATGTCGCGCAGTTTACGCCGAAGACGGTGGAGACCGCCGAGGAACGGCAGAAGTTGACCTTCCGCATTAAGGCGCAGATCCCGAAGGAACTCCTGAAGAAATACATCCGCATGGTGAAAACCGGTCTTCCGGGCGTTGCCTATGTGAAGGTCGATCCGAATGCAGAGTGGCCGGCGAGCCAGACCGGCACGCTGGTGCAGTGATGGCCGCCTCGGACCAGGCCGGCGTGCAGCCGGCAGAGCCCGTGGTTCGCTTGAGCGCCGTCACTCTTTCCTATGGGAAGACAAAGGCGCTGGACGAGGTGACACTGGATATTCCGTCCGGCTGCATGGCTGGGCTGATCGGACCGGACGGCGTCGGGAAATCGAGCCTGCTGTCTCTCGTTGCCGGCGCCCGCGCCGTGCAAGTGGGCCGCGTCGAGGTGCTTGGCGGCGACATTGCCGATGCCGGCCATCGCCGCCGGACCTGCCCACGCATCGCCTATATGCCGCAGGGTCTCGGCAAGAACCTCTATCCAACGCTTTCCGTATTCGAGAATGTCGACTTCTTCGGCCGGCTCTTCGGCCATGATCGCGAAGAACGCGAAAGGCGGATCGAAAGCCTGCTCGAAAGCACCGGGCTTGCTCCCTTCGCGGCGCGCCCCGCGGGCAAGCTCTCCGGCGGCATGAAGCAAAAACTCGGGCTTTGCTGCGCGCTGATCCACGATCCCGATCTCCTGATCCTCGACGAGCCGACGACCGGCGTGGACCCTTTGTCGCGACGTCAGTTCTGGGAACTGATCGACGACATCCGCGCTGAGCGGCCGGGAATGAGCGTCATCGTCGCGACTGCCTATATGGAGGAGGCCGCCCGCTTCGACTGGCTGGTCGCGATGGATGCCGGCCGGGTGCTGGCAACGGGCACACCCGATCAACTGCTTGCAAAGACCGGGGTCGACACGCTCGACGCTGCCTTCATCGCGCTGCTGCCGGAGGAAATCAGAGGCGAACACCACGATGTCGTCATCCCGCCGCGCCCGGAAGGTGCGGGCGATGATATCGCCATCGAGGCGAACAACCTCACCATGCGCTTTGGCGATTTCGTCGCCGTCGACAATGTCAGCTTCCGCATCGGCCGTGGCGAGATCTTCGGCTTCCTGGGTTCCAACGGCTGCGGCAAGACGACGACGATGAAGATGCTGACGGGCCTGCTCGCCGCCAGCGAAGGTACGGCAAAGCTCTTCGGACGCGAGGTCGACCCGCGCGACATGGAGGTGCGCCACCGCGTCGGCTACATGTCGCAGGCCTTCTCGCTCTACACCGAACTCACGGTGCTGCAGAACCTTGAACTGCATGCCAAGCTGTTCGGCATGGCGGCGGACAGCATTCTCAAACGGATCGAGGAACTGGCGAAGCGCTTCGATCTCTCGGACGTGATGCAAGCCTTGCCGGATGCCTTGCCGCTTGGCGTGCGCCAGAGGCTGTCGCTTGCGGTCGCGCTGATCCATTCACCCGATATCCTCATCCTCGATGAGCCGACATCCGGCGTCGATCCCGTGGCGCGCGACAGTTTCTGGCAGATCCTCGTCGATCTCTCCCGCAACGATCAGGTGACGATCTTCATCTCCACCCACTTCATGAACGAAGCGATGCGCTGCGATCGCATGTCGCTGATGCATGCGGGCAAGGTGCTCGTCAGCGATACGCCGGCCGGCATCATGAAGAGCCGTTCCGCCGCGACGCTGGAAGAGGCTTTCATCGCCTATCTGGAGGAGGCGATCGCCGGGGCGAAGCAGCCGGTGCCCGCAGTGGTCAGGGCCAAGACGCCGCTGGAGCCGGTCACTAAGCGAACGGCCGAGGCGACACGCCCTCCGAAGTCCGGTTTTTTCGACGTCGGGCGGATGTTCAGCTATACCCGCCGCGAGGCCCTGGAACTGTTGCGCGATCCCATTCGCGCGACGCTTGCCACGATCGGCACGGTCATCCTGATGTTCGTCATCGGCTACGGCATCAACATGGACGTCGAGGACCTGACCTTTGCGGTGCTCGACCGCGACCAGACGACGACCAGCCGCGAATATATTCTCGAGATTGCCGGCTCGCGCTACTTCATCGAGAAGGATCCGATCACAGACTATGCCGATTTGGACCGGCGCATGCGCAACGGCGAACTGAGCCTCGCGATCGAGATCCCACCGGGTTTTGCCCGGGATGCGGCGCGCGGCGACACGGTGCAAATCGCCGCCTGGATCGATGGCGCGATGGCGAGCCGTGCCGAAACGGTCAAGGGCTACGTGCAGGGGCTGCACGCCCATTGGCTGACCGGCAAGATCCGAGAGCGCTATGGAGCGGCCGCAACCACGGGCGCGTTCAAGATCGAGACGCGCTTCCGCTATAATCCCGACGTTAAGAGCATCGTCGCCATGGTGCCGGCGGTCATTCCGCTGTTGCTGATGTTGATCCCGGCCATGCTTTCGGCGCTTAGCGTCGTGCGCGAAAAGGAGCTGGGCTCGATCGTCAATCTCTATGTCTCGCCGGTGACGCGGCTCGAATTCCTAATCGGCAAGCAGATACCCTACATTGCCCTGGCGATGCTCAATTTCGTGCTGCTGACGGCATTCGCGATCTTCGTCTTCCGGGTGCCCTTTACCGGCAGTCTGCTTACCTGGACGGTCGCGGGGCTGATCTATGTCTCGGCGGCAACGGCCATGGGGCTCGTTATCTCCACCTTCATGTCGAGCCAGATCGCGGCGATCTTCGGCACGGCGATCCTGACGCTCATTCCGGCGATCCAGTATTCCGGCATGATCGATCCGGTGTCGTCTCTCGAAGGTGTGGGCGCCTTCATCGGCCAGATCTATCCGACCACGCATTTCATGACGATCGCCCGCGGCACTTTTTCCAAGGCGCTCGGTTTCGCTGATCTTGGCGGTGCCTTCGTGCCGATGCTGATCGCGGTGCCGGTGCTGCTGGCGATCGGCACGTTCTCCCTCAAGAAGCAGGCGAGGTAGTGATGCGCCTGTCCCACATCTACCATCTCGGCATCAAGGAGCTCTGGGGGCTCTGGCGCGATCCGATCCTGCTGATCCTGATCGTCTATTCCTTCACGCTGTCGGTCTATACCGGCTCGACCGCCATGCCCGAAACGCTGAACCGCGCGGCGATCGCCATCGTCGACGAAGACCAATCGCCGGTTTCGACGCGGATATCGACGGCTTTCTATCCGCCCTATTTCGTGCCGCCACAGATGATCACGCCGGCGGAAATGGACCGCCGCATGGACCAGGGGCTTGATACCTTCGCGCTCGACATCCCGCCCGATTTCCAGACAGATCTTTTGGCCGGCCGCTCGCCGACCATCCAGCTCAACGTCGACGCGACGCGCATGAGCCAGGCTTTTTCCGGCAACGGCTATATCCAGCAGATCGTGACCGGCGAAGTCTCGGGCTTTCTAGAGCGCCACCGCAACGAGACGCCGCTGCCGGTCGATCTCGTTCTACGGGCTCGGTTCAATGCCGAGCTGAACAAGGGCTGGTTCGGCGCGGTCATGAACGTCATCACCAACATCACCATCCTGTCGATCGTGCTGACGGGCGCCGCCCTTATCCGCGAGCGCGAGCACGGCACCGTGGAGCACCTGCTGGTCATGCCGGTGACCCCGTTCGAAATCATGGTCAGCAAGGTCTGGTCGATGGGACTGGTGGTGCTGCTCGCATCCGCGGTCTCGCTGATCTTCGTGGTCAAGGGCGCGCTCGCCGTACCGGTACAGGGGTCGTTTGCCCTGTTCCTGCCGGCTACGGCGCTTCAGCTTTTTGCGACGACGTCGATGGGCATCCTGCTTGCCACGATTGCGGGCTCAATGCCGCAATTCGGCCTGCTGCTGATGCTGGTGCTCCTGCCGCTCCAAGCCCTGTCCGGCGGCATGACGCCGCGTGAAAGCATGCCCGAGATCATCCAGAACATCATGCTGGCGGCGCCGAACACCCACTTCGTCATCCTGGCGCAGGCGGTTCTGTTTCGTGATGCCGGCCTGGACGTGGTTTGGCCGCAGCTCCTTGCCTTGCTGTTGATTGGTGCGATCCTGTTTGCCTTCGCCATGCGGCGCTTCCGGGCGTTCCTGAAGTAAGCCGCCTTCCGACTGGCAGGCGATGTCGACCACGTCGGGGGTAGAAGCTTCACCCGCAGGGGTAGCGAGGTTCGCTAACTTTACTCGACCGAGCTTTTTGATGATGACTATTCGCGTCGCGAGCGGGCATGGCATGTGAAGTCCGGTCCCGAAGAACAGCTTCCGCTCGCCTGGCCGAGTTGCGATTGATGCTGGGCACGTCTATTCAAACCTGCACCAAGTGCCCCAGCGAAACCTCCCTGTATTGGCGCTTGGGCGGTACGTATCCGATAGACTGCACCGGACTTTTGATCTCGTCGGTCGCAATTGATCGTTTCAGATTGCGCCGTACCGGATCCGGCACGGGGACCGCAGCCATTAGCTTGCGCGTATAGGCATGCTGCGGGTGGTCAAAAACCGCCTGGCGCGGGCCGATTTCGACGATCTCGCCCAGATACATTACCGCGACGCGATGGCTCACCCGCTCTACAACCGCCATGTCGTGGCTGATGAACAGATATGCAAGATTGAAACTTTGCTGAAGGTCGAGGAGCAGATTGCAGACCTGTACCGCTCCAAGTAGGAGAGGTTCTGCCGCCTCGATGTCGATCTCGGTATGAGCAGCCAGCAGGTTCGCCTTTTCGAGCGCCAGCAGATAGCGCTCATGCGTGGTCTAGAAGAGACGTAACGACGAGCGGAAATGCATAACTGGGGGGGTCCGCTTGACCGCGCCGATGCTTGGTCACCGCAGGCGGGTGTATCGGCAGACAGCTGCCGACACACCCTTCGCCTCACAGCACCAGGAAACCGGCGTCGACCGGGTCATCGCGGTTGATGGTCCAGGCCGCAGTGCCCAGAATTCCCGCAGTGCCCTTGACCGTCGGGCGCACGGCGCGCACCGAGCCGAGCTTCGTTTCTCCGATCAGGCAGCCTTCGAATACGCCTGAGCCGAGAAGACCTTCCGAGGTGATCGTCTGGTTCACGCTGATGACGCCGCGCTTCTCGAAATAGGCCATCATCGCGGAGGTGCCGGTTCCACCCGGCGAGCGATCAAGCTGACCGGCAGAAAAGACATGCACGTTCTTGTAGAGGCATCCCTCGATCGTCGGCTCGTGCCAGAAGGTGACGAAGTTCAGGTTGTTGATGTGGGCCTCGGTCGGATGCTGGACCTTGACCTTCTCGCGGATGGCCTCACGGGCAATCAGGCCCATGCGCGACAGTTCGGCGCCATTCTCAGGCGCAATGCGCAGCGTGGTGTTGCGCAGATCGATAATGCCGAAGTAGTTGCCGCCCCAGACGAGATCGGCCTTCAGCGAGCCGTATCCCGGCAGCTCGAACTCAATGTCCTGCTCGGCCACATAGGCCGGAACGTTCTCGAACCGTGTCCACAGCACGCGATCGCCTTCGTGGGCGACTTCCGCCACGACCAGACCGGCCGTCGTTTCGAAACGGATCTTCGTCAGTCCGTCCGGCGACCGGCGCACCAGGCCGTTCGCGACCATCGCCATGGCGACTGCGATCGTGCCGTGGCCGCACATGTGCGAATATTCCTTGCCGTCGATGTAGATCAGGCCGGCATCGAACTCCCGCGACGACGGCGGCGTCAGAAACACGCCGAACATGTCGGCATGGCCGCGCGGTTCGCGCATCAAGGCCTTGCGCAGCCAGTCGTAGTTCTCTTCCAGAAAGGCGCGCTTCTCGAGGATGCTCGAGTTCGCCGGATAGGGGACACCGCTATAGATGATGCACAGCGGTTCGCCTTCTGTATGGGTATAGATTACGTTATACACGTCCTGAACGCGCATCGCATGTCTCCTGAAATGTTGGGTTTGGTAAGCTTTAACTTCCGGACAGGAAGTCCAGACCGATCAGCCAGTCGATCAGTATGATCGCTATGGCTGCGGCCAAGATGGTCAGCGACGAGACCGCCGCAATCGATGGATCGACCGAATACTGCACGTAATTGAACAGCTGCACCGGGATGGTGTTGAGCGTCGACGTGGTGTTGAAGATCGACAGCTCGACATTGATGAACGAGGTGATGAAGGCAAAGATCCCGCCGGACACGAGCCCTGCCCGGATCTGCGGAAGCGTAACCAGGAAGAACGTCGACCACGCGGAGGCGCCCAGATCGCGCGACGCCTCTTCCTGCGACAGTTGTTCTGGCGAAAAGAGCGGCAGCAGCGTGCGCAGGACGAAGGGCGTGACGATCACCACGTGGCCAACCAAAAGCGCTGGAAAGTTCCGCACCAGCCCGATCGATGCGCCGTACTGCAGCAGCGCTGCGCCGATCACGATATGCGGCAGAACCAGCGGTGACAGCATGAGGGCGGAGAGCGCCGATTTTCCGGGGAAGGAATAACGCGCCATCGCGATTGCAGCGGGCAGTGCGACGAGTATCGCCACCAGCGTCGCCAGGGCTGCGAGAACAGCACTTGTGAGGAACGAGCGGAGATAGGTCGGGTTTTCCAGCACGACCGCATACCAGGCGAGCGTCAGCCCCTGCGGCGGAAACGCCAGGAACTTCGTTTCGGTGAGCGAGACACCGATCACCACGGCCAGCGGCAGCACAAGAAAAGCCACCGTCGAGAGAGCAATGAGACGGATGAACATGTCAGTTTCCTTTCATGTCATGCGCGCCAAGCCGCGCCAGCCAGGACGAGAAGCCGATCAGGGCCATGGTGAAGACGAGAAGCGTGATCGACAGCGCTCCGCCGTAATTGAAATCGAAGACCGTCGAATATTGCTGGAAAGCCAGCATCGCGAGCACCGTCACCTTGCCGCCCGAAAGCAGCGCCGGCGTGACATAGGCGCTGATCGCCATGGAGAACACGATAATCCCGCCGGCCATCACGCCATGCATCGTCAGCGGAAATGTCACGCTGAAAAACGTGCGCATGGGACCGGCGCCGAGGTCGCGCGAAGCCTGTTCCAGGGCGGGTTCGACCCGCGCAAGCGCGTTGCCGATGGTCAGAACGGTGAACGGCAACAGGATGTAGACGAGGCCGATCAGGATGCCGGTTTCCGTCCCGAGGAAACGGACCGGACGCTCGACCAGGCCGGTCGCCATCAATGCGTCGTTGACAAGCCCCGTACGTCCCAGAAGCACCATCCAGCCGAAAGAACGGACGATGTTGGAGGTGAACAGCGGCAGGATCAAAAGGATCACGCATGCGCGCCGCCAGCTGCGCCATTTGACGATGCGGACCAGATACCAGGCGAGCGGATAGCCGAGCACCACGCAGATCAAGGTGGACAGGATTGCGAGCCGGAAAGTGACGCCAATGACCTGCCAGTGATAGCCGTCCATCAGGATGCGACCATACTGGGCGAAGCTGACCTGGCCGTCCTGCGTCGTGAACGATGCGACAAGCACCACGCCGAGGGGCATCAGGAAGAAGGCCGTGAACACACAGACCGGCAGCGCGAGCAGCCAGAGAAGGGTCAGGCGGGAGGTAAACATCGCCTATCCTTCCAAAACGTGGATATCCGCCGGATCAAATCCGGCGATGACGTCGACACCTTCGCGCACGCCATCCGGCAAGGCGCTGTAACGGCGGGCATGCAGCGTCCGGTCGCCGGAGATCAGGTAGATGTTGGAGGTACCGCCGACATAGGTGGTGGCGGTCACCTGGCCCTTCAGCGACGACCAACCTGCCGGCACGTCGTCCGCCTGCGTGAAGACGCGCAAATTTTCCGGGCGCAGAACACCCTCTGACGGGCTTTCGGCGTGCAGGCGGCCATCGCCCTGCATTGGCAGAATATTCGCCTCGCCGATGAAATCAGCGACGAACCGGGTCTTCGGCCGGCGGTAGATGGCCTCCGGAACGTCGATCTGTTCGATATGTCCGGCCGACATCACCGCTATTCGATCGGACATGGCCATCGCCTCCTCCTGATCGTGCGTGACGAAGATGAAGGTGATGCCGAGCTGGACTTGCAATTGCTTCAACTCGATCTGCATGCGCTTGCGCAGCTGCAGATCCAGTGCCGACAGCGGTTCGTCCAACAGCAGCAGCTTGGGCCTGTTGACGATGGCCCGGGCGAGCGCCACGCGTTGCTGCTGTCCGCCGGACATCGCGCGCGGACTGCGGGGCGCCATCGCGGCGAGTCCGACCATTTCCAGCGCTTCCTGGGCACGGCTTTCCGCCTCCTTGCGAGAGGCGCCGCCACGAAGAGGTCCGTAGGCGACGTTCTGCAGCACTGTCATATGGGGAAACAGCGCATAGTTCTGGAACACCGTGTTCAGCGGTCGCTTTTCGGGCGGCAGCACCGAGACATCTTCGCCATCGATCACGACACGACCGCTGTTTGCGGACATGAACCCGCCGATGATGCGCAGAAGCGTGGTCTTTCCGCAGCCCGACGGGCCGAGCAACGAAATGAATTCGCCTTGCGTGACATCCAACGACACGCGATCAAGCGCGCGGTAGTTGGCGAAGGACTTCGTGACGTCTGTGATGGCAAGCAGGGTCATGGGTTCAGTTCGCAATCTCGCGGTTCCAGCGGTCGGTGATTGCCGGTCGCATCGCGTTGACCTTGGCCCAATCGAAGAGATGCAGTGTCTTGATCGACCCACCGGTGCCCCACGGCAGTTTTCGCTCGACATCGGCCGAGAGAGCGACGCCGGTGATCGCCGGGCCGAGATAGAGCTTTTTCGCCAGGCACGTCGCAGCTTCTGGCGTCAGGGCCGTATCGATGAACTTGGCGGCGGCTTCCGGATTTTTCGTGCCTTTGACGATGTGCATGCGCGCGTCGGTGGCCCAGACGCCTTCCTTCGGAACGACGAAACCGATCGGCAGGCCAGCATCGATCAGATCCCATGCACCGACATTGAAATGCGCGCCAATGACAATCTCGCTGCTCTGGAACGCGTTGGAAGCCGCACCTGATGTATCGTAGAGAAGGCCACTATCCAGAGATTTCAGCTTGGTGAACGTGGCATCCATGGTTTCGGATGTGTCGCCGAAGGCGCCGGCAAGGAAGATCACGAACGGCACGCCGGCCGAATTGTTCGGCGACGGAATGGCAACGGCCCCGGCATAGGCGTCGTTCCACAGTTCCTGCCAACTCTGTGGCGCTTCGGTCACTTCCGACGTGTTGTAGATCAGGCCAAGCGAATAGTAGCCGGCGCTGACGGCGAAGACATGATCGCCGTTCTTGTAGGCGGCCTGCGGCTGAAGGGCGGCGGAATTGGAAAGTGTAGCGAGATCGATCGGCGCCAAGACACCCGCAGCCTCGGCGATCTCACTGATGCCGCCATCCATATAGGCGACGTCGATGACGGCATTTCCAGTCTGCTGCTGCAGCTTGGAGAGTGTGGTGGTCGAATTGCCGATTTCAGCAACGACCCGAATTCCGGTTGCCTTCGTAAAAGGCTGGGCGACACATGCATCGAACGCTTCACCCCAGTTGCCACCGTAGTAAGCAACGGTGATCGACTGCGGTGCTGACTGGGCAAGACCTGTCTGGGGGAGGCCGACGACACTGGCAACCGTGGCAAGCAGGATGGTTTTCTTCATCTGATATCTCCGTCTCTGGGGTTGCGCTTTGTGCGCTTGGGACCTCTGTCCGGCTGAGACCATAGCAATAACCACGGGATCCATATTGAATAATTTGGACGAATGATTGAACATGACCGACAACTTAATCGGTGGCCAGCGGCATGACAAAGACGCAGGAAAGCAGCTTCGAACTGCGCATAGCATTCATCTTGCAGAACAAATTCACGCTTGCAGCCTTCTCCGGCTTCATTGACGCGCTCAGGCTTGCAGCCGATGACGCAGCAAAGAGCCGGCAAATTCGTGTCGGGTGGGACGTCTATTCGCTTTCAGGTGGCCCGGTACACGCAAGCTGCGGCGTCGCAATTACTACGCTGCCGGCACCGCGCGATCCGGCAGGTTTCGATTACGTTGCAGTCTGCGGCGGCAACGGCTTCGACGACGATACGCCGGCTCCATCTCTGATGCATTTTATCCGGTCAGCCCACACACAAGGTGTTGGGCTGCTTGGCATCTGCACCGGAAGTTTCGCCTTGGCGCGAGCCGGCCTCATTGATTCACGCCGCTACTGTATTCACTGGAACGTACTTGAGGCGTTTAAGAGCCGTTTCCCCCGCGCGCAGATCTCGCTCGATCGGATTTTTGTCGATGAAGGAGATGTGATTACCTGCGCCGGATCAACCGCAGCGATCGACCTGGCGCTGTACCTGATCGTGCGCCATTGCGGCTCCGAGCGGGCTCGGCAAGTCATGAGGCACATGATGCTCACCTCAATGCGCCCGGCCAGCGTGCCGCAGGCACACTTCTTCCAGTTGCCACCTGATGGAACTGACAGCCGCGTGCGCAAAGCATTGCACTTCATGGAACAACAGCTTGACCAGCCCCCGAACAACCTCGCGATCGCACGCTATTGCGCGATCTCACATCGCCAGCTCGAGCGACTGTTCCGCGCGAACCTTGGCCTGACAATCGGCCAAACCTTCAGAAACATGCGGCTGAACTATGGGCGCTACCTGCTCTCCGGGGGGTCGCTCACCGTGATGGAGATTGCAAACATCACAGGCTTCGCAGACACGGCACATTTTTCACGGGAGTTCCGTAAAGCATTCGGAGGCACGCCGAGCGCTTTCCGTGCATTCGAACGCTCGGATCAGCATCGACCCGTGGGAGCAGTGCGGATGCATGCCATTTGATCGCTGCTACAGCCCACCGAGAGTACCTGTCGGCAGACAGGCACGTCAGCGAGCTTTTCGGAGCCTAGCTTTCGGTATTCCCAAACTTCTGGGCAGGTGGTGAACCCTGCGACGCGCAAAGTCGATAAACGAGACGCCATCTATCGAGTGTCTCGCAAAACAGTGGAGCGAGCTCGTTGCAATCATAGAGGACATTCAGGACGAGCTGCCCTTCTACGGATACCGGCGCGTGACACACGAACTTCAGCGAAGAGGCCACCTCGTTAATCACAAGCGTGTCGCCCGCGTCATGCGGGCCAATGGCCTCGGTATCAAGCCTCGCAAGCGGTATGTTCGCACGACGGATAGCAACCACGATTCGCCGATTTACCCGAACCTTTATCGCAATGTGATCCCGTTGCGGCCTGACATGGTCTGGGTGGCCGACTTCACGTACATTCGTATCGCCGCTGGCTTCTGCTATCTTGCTGTCATTCTCGACGCCTGCAGCCGGAAAGTTGTCGGCTATGGCCTGTCGAAACGACTGGATACGCCGCTTCCCGACGATACATGGCCTTTATCCACCCAAAGACAGCAATAGTTTTTCTGTACGTGCAAGGCTCATAGAGAAGGTTTCCCTCGACCCGAAGCAGACCGTCAACCTGTGCGGGGATGGTAAGGCTGCGCTCTCGTTATTTCTTCCCAGCTTAGGCGCCTGCGGTCCGGCTGTGACCGGTCCCACCATGGCCGGAGGATCAAACTCCGCCGTATGCTATGATGGCTCTCGTCCGATTGATCTCTCTTGGGTGTTAATCCGAAGCGCGGCAGAGTAGCCGCTTTGGGTCGAACGAAACCATCGCCCCGCCATTGTCCGCTGATAGTAGGACGGCCAGCGTGATCTCGCGGCAGCAACGTGACGTCAATCGGTCGCCCGACCCCGTTCTAAAGATAACGGCGATCGCGTCCTTGAAGACTTTTGACAGTCCGGGGACATTTAGTCCAGACGCGGCCCAAATGAGATTTGGCAGGCACTATACCGGCCCGCCAAAGTGGCGGTGGAATCGACTGCCGCTTTGCGCACGCTTGCCTTCACCGTCCCGGACCATAACAAATCTCGGATCACGATTGCTGCCGCGATCCGAGCGCCATCGAGTGTTAGACACGACGATAGACGTGTTACCAGGACAGAGGTCTGTCGCCATTCTCATCCTGGATGCGGGTCGGTAGCCCCATACCGTTTAGCAGTTTGATAAATGGAATGGGCGGGAGTTCCTCGACGTTGACCATCCTCTTCGCGTCCCACTCACCCGTGGCCACGAGCAGGGCGGCTGCAACGGGTGGGACACCCGCAGTGTAGGAGATGCCCTGCGAACCGACTTCTGCATAGGCTTCCTTGTGGTCGGCCACGTTGTAGATGAAAACTGTCTTTTCCTTGCCGTCCTTCAGGCCCTTTACATAGTCGCCGATGCAGGTCTTGCCTTCGTACCCCGGCGCGAGCGAGGCTGGATCAGGCAGGCAGGCCTTAACGACCTTAAGCGGGACGACCTCCTCGCCGTTGACGAGCTTGACCGGTTGTTCGGAGAGCAGACCGATCGATTTCAGCACTGTGAAGACGTTGATATAGTGATCGCCGAAGCCCATCCAGAAACGCACATCGGCGCCGTCCATGTTTTTGGCCAACGAATGCACCTCGTCATGGCCGCAGAGATAGGCCATGCGCTTTCCGACGACCGGCAAGTCGTATTCCTTGCCGACTTCGAACATGCGGTTCTCCTGCCACTCGCCTTTTTGCCATGAATAAACGACGCCGGTGAATTCGCGGAAGTTGATTTCCGGGTCGAAATTGGTTGCGAAATACTTGCCATGAGTACCGGCATTGATATCGACGATGTCGATGTCGGTAACCTTATCCAGATACTCGTCCTTTGCGAGGCGCGCATAGGCGTTGACGACGCCCGGATCAAAGCCGGCGCCGAGGATGGCGGTGATGCCTCTCATCTCGCATTCAGCAGCTCGTTTCCACTCGTAGTTACCGTACCACGGCGGGGTCTCGCAGATCTTGTTCGGTTCTTCGTGGATCGCGGTATCGATATAGGCAACGCCGGTGTCCATGCAGGCCCGAAGCACAGACATGTTGAGGAAGGCGGTGCCGACATTGATGACGATCTCGGATTTCGTCGCCGTGATGAGCGTCTTCGTGGACTCGACGTCGAGCGCGTCGAGAGCATGGCCCGCAAGCACGCCCGGCTGTTTCATCGCGCCCTTCTCGTGAACGGAGGCAATGATCGCATCGCATTTCGATTTCGTCCGCGAAGCGATGTTTATGTCGCCGAGAACATCGTTGTTCTGGGCGCATTTGTGCGCAACGACCTGGGCGACGCCGCCTGCGCCGATGATGAGTACATTCTTTTTCATGATGAGGACGAGTTCCTTATATCCAATCGTCAGAAAGTCCACCTGCCGGCTGAGGGCCAGGATCAGGAGAGGCTCTGTTCGTAATCCGCGTAGCCGAACTCGCGGACCGTCCTGAGGCTGCCATCAAGTTCGCGGATGGCGATTGCCGGCATTTTCACGCCGTTGAACCAGTTTTTCTTGACCATCGTGTAGCCGGCAGCATCCTGGATCGAAAGACGATCGCCGACGTTCAGCGCGTTCGGAAAATCAAACTCGCCGAAGATATCGCCGGCCAGGCAGGATTTGCCGCAGACCATGTAACGATGAGGTCCCTGGTTCGGAGAGACCTTCGCGCTCTCGCGGTAGATCAGAAGATCTAGCATGTGCGCTTCGATGGACGAATCCACCACGACAAGGTCCTTGCCGTTGTAAAGCTTGTCGAGCACGGTGACTTCCAGCGTGGTCGATTTGGTGATCGAGGCCTCACCCGGTTCCAGATAGACCTGCACTTCATAGTCACCAGCAAAACGTTTGAGGCGTTCGGCGAACCTTTCGAGCGGATAGTTCTCTCCGGTAAAGTGGATGCCGCCGCCAAGGCTGACCCAACGAACCTCTTTCAGGAGCGAACCAAACTTTTGCTCGATATGGCCGAGCATTCGCTCAAACAGATCGAAATCGCTATTCTCGCAATTGTTATGAATCATGAAGCCCGACACCAGGTCCATGACCGGTTCCACTCGCGTGAGATCCCATTCGCCGAGACGCGAGAAGGGCCGGGCGGGATCGGCAAGATCGAAGCTCGATGAGGAGATCCCGGGGTTCAGGCGAAGGCCGCGGGCGATGACCGAGGACTGAGCCTTGAATCGTTGAAGCTGGCCGATCGTATTGAAGATGATCTTGTCCGCATGAGAAACGACCTCGTCGATCTCATAGTCTGCATAGGCAACGGAATAGGCATGTGTCTCTTTACCGAAACGCTCGCGCCCCAAGCGCACTTCGTTAAGCGAAGACGAGGTCGTTCCGTCCATATAATCGTGCATGAAATCAAAGACGGACCACGTGGCAAAGCACTTGAGCGCCAGCAGGGCCTTGGCTCCCGATAGCTCACGAACAAGTGCGATCTTCTCCAGGTTGGAGAGGAGCCTGCCTTTGTCGATAACGTAGCACGGGGTTTGAATCACGATGAACTCCCTCAGAGTGGATGGACGATATGCTAACCCTACCGTTGGCAATCAAGGCTTCGGCTCGCATTCACAAACGACACCCAAACAGGGAGAATGCGTGCGGGAAGGACCCTGAGCTGCTGCGAGGCAGAGGACGTTTGGTCAAGATTTCAGATCATTGGTGCGGCGGTAACCGCGAAGGTGGCGCGTTGTTCGGGAGGAGTTCCTGGAGACCCCGAACGCAAACCAGGTGTCACCTGCGTTCGGGCTGCGAACCGTTTTTAGAGCGCGAAGGCTCTCTACGAAGCTGGACCATGGCGTTTAGCATAGCGGTTCATCGCCTCCCTGCGCCACAAAGTCAACCTCCAGCCGGATGTTAATACCGACACGGGATTGGCTTCCACTTGATACACAGGCTTGCGGGCTTCCTTCTGGCTTTGCATGCTTTGCCGGTCGACATACTCGGCGGCGCGGACGAGCCAGATGATCCCTTGGCCGAGTGGTCCGGGCTCCTTTCGGAAGTCGATGCCAAGGTCTTGCCACTGCTGCCTACCGACACTGCCATGGCGGTGGGCGCCAGGTTCGAGCGGTTTCTCGCTGGCAACGACGAGCCGCATCCAAGGGCGGCCATCCACGGCGACTTCGGCACGGGAAACATCCTCGTTGATGATGGCAACGTCTCGGGCATCATCGACTTTGCCGGATGCGCGATCGGCGATCCGGCCTACGACCTCGCCAGCCTTTCGGCTGGCCTGGGTGACGATTTCCTCGCGCTGATGCGGTGGTCCTACCCCGGGATCGATGCCATGCGGGAGCGGATCTGCTCTTACAGGAGCACATTCCCGCTGCTGGATGTCGTCTTCGGTCCGGAGCATGGCGACGTCAGCGCCTTGAACGCCGGACTCGAGGCCTTGCGGAACGGTTTGCGCGTGGGCAGTGGATTAGGCAGAAGCGCTTGAGCCGATAAGAACCGTGGACCACTGCGTCGGTATTGAGGAGATGTGCGACTTCACGCGATATCGCTTGCCTCGGCTTTTTGAAACATTGACGGATAGCTCGGCGATCCTAGTTAGATGGGTACTGGCATAGACGTTTAGGGTATAATGAAAAAATACAGTCTAGAAAACAAACGTATCCTCATTCTGGAGGACGACCCTCTCCTCGCCCTCGACCTTGAAGACTTCTTCACGGAACTCGGCGCCAAGGTAATCGGCCCCGTCTCAAGCGTCGAGCAAGCCCTTCAGGCGGTTTCTTCCGGCATCGACGGGGCGGTTCTCGACCTCAATCTAAGAGGCGTCTACTCCTACCCCGTTATCGAGATACTCGTCAAAGCTGGCACACCCTTCGTCGTCTGTTCCGGATATGCTGAACTGCCTGACACCCGGACAGAACTGACCGACATCGTGCTGCTGCCGAAACCTTGCGACCTCAAGGTCTTGCAGACCAGGCTCGCGGAGCAGATTGCCGCAGCACCCAAGACAGCTTCCTAGTCGCGTAAGATTCGAGCCGGCGAAGTGCCGGGATCGTATCCTTTAGTCCGACACCGCCCTCAGCGCTTCGCTCTCGGGGATAGGAAGGTCTATCTCGGCCCTGAACCCGTCCGGCAGGTAATGGAGGTTTACCTGCCCGCCCAGCTCGTATTCGATATTGGCCTTGATAAGCCGGGTGCCGAAACCCTCGTCATCAGGCGCCTTGACGGCCGGTCCGCCGCGTTCGGTCCAGTTC
Organism: Ensifer sp. PDNC004; assembly: GCF_016919405.1. Taxonomy (NCBI): domain Bacteria; kingdom Pseudomonadati; phylum Pseudomonadota; class Alphaproteobacteria; order Hyphomicrobiales; family Rhizobiaceae; genus Ensifer; species Ensifer sp. PDNC004. The sequence continues at coordinate 793,399 of NZ_CP070354.1, read as the reverse complement.
AGGCGCACGGACCGCCCCGGCCCCGTCTTGTCGACCGCCCACGCTATTGAGACCCTGCCATGCTCATTGGCCAGCGCGCCGTATTTCGAGGCGTTCGTCACCAGTTCGTTGAATACCATTCCGATGGAGAGCGCGGCCTTGGGGTCCAGCCGAACGAGATCGTGCCGTCCAATGTCGAAGCGCGATAGATCCTTGTTGTGTGGGCGAACAGCGCGCTGGAAAACGATCAGAAGCTCGGTCTCGTCCCAATTGCCTTCAAACAGGAGCTCGTGGGCGTCTGCCAGCGCAGACACGCGGGCGATGAGTTTCTCCTCGAATTCGGCGACCGACCGGCAACTGCGACCGGTCCGGCGAATGAGCGAAAGTACGACGGCGAGATTGTTTTTCACGCGGTGGCTGAGTTCACGGACCAGCAAATCCTTCTGCTGCTCGATCCGCCTGCGCTCTGCCCGCTCGCGTGCTTCGTTCAGCGCGCGCGTCACAGCAGCCGGCAGACGCGCCAAGCGCTGCTTCAGAACATAGTCCGTCGCGCCCTTGCGGAACGCTTCGATCGCGGCGTCCTCGCCGAGAACACCGGAGACGAAAATGAACGGCGCATCGGGCGCCAAGGCGACCGCCAGGTCGAGCGCGGCCATCCCATCGAAATCGGGAAGCGAGAAGTCTGAAAGGACGAGGTCGAAGACGTCATGCGCCAGCGCAGCCTGATAGGCCGCGCGCGTCGCGACGCGCGTCACGGCGAACGCCTCATCCAGGCTTTCGAGCTGCGCTTCAATGAGTTCAGCATCGATGGTGCTGTCTTCCAGCAGCAGGATCCGCAGCATGCCGGCCATGTCAGTTGCCGCCCACCAGCCGCAGCTTCGGCGGCGGCTCGTTGAGAAGCGCCCAGAACACACCGAGGTCCTGGATCGCCTTGAAGAACTGGTTGAATTCGACCGGCTTGACGACGAATGCGTTGACCCCGAGTTCGTAGCTTTTCACAAGATCCTGCTCTTCGCGCGACGAGGTGAGCATGACGATCGGCACATGGCGCAGGTTCTCGTCGCGCTTCACTTTTTCGAGCACCTCCAGTCCGTCGACTTTCGGCAGCTTGAGATCGAGGAGCACCACGGCGGGGTCACCGGGGTCGCGGGCCGCGTGGGAACCGCTAAGATAGAGAAAATCCAACGCCTCGGCGCCGTCCCGGGCAACCACGATGTCATTGGCGATTTGACACTTTTCAAGCGCCGTCAGGGTCAGTTCGAGATCCCGGGGATTGTCTTCAACGAGCAAGATAGGCCTCATTTCTGGCATGGATCACTCCTCAGGTAGCGCCGGTAAGGAAAAGGTGAAGCATGCGCCCTCGTCAATCGTGCCCATGGCGTCCACGCTACCGCCATGCCGCTCGACGATGCGCTTGATGAGGGCAAGGCCGATACCGGTGCCCTCGAAATCCTCGCTTCGCTGCAGCCGCTGGAATACACCGAACAGCTTGGACCTGTAAGCCATATCGAAGCCAACGCCGTTGTCGGCGATCCGATACAGCACGCCATCATCGGTCCGGTCGGCGGATATCTCGATATGCGCCTCCTCACGCAGCCGCGTATATTTGACCGCGTTGTCGATGAGATTGTACCAGACCTGCCGAAGGAGGGTGGCGTCCCCCGTCGCAGGGGGCAGATCATCGACCTGCCACACGATCGAACGGCTCGCCGCCTCCTCCGCCAGTCCCCGCCGCACCTCGTCGACGAGCTTGTTCATATCCACCTTGTCCGCGGAGAGTGCCGCTCGACCGAGATGGGAGAACGTCAGGAGATCGTCGACGAGTTCACCCGCGGCCAGCGCCGAATCCGAAATCATCTGGAGATAATGGCGCGAGCGCTCGCCAAGATTCTTCTCCCGCTCCGTCAGAAGCTGGGAGAAGCCGACGATATGACGGAACGGCGCTCGCAGGTCGTGCGAGATTGAATAGGAGAAGGCCTCCAGTTCCCTGTTGGACTTCTGCAGATCGGCGGCAAGTCTGGCCATTTGCTCGGCCTTCTTCAGCACGATCTCCACGATCGAGGCGCGCAGGTCGCGCGCGGCGGCGACCTCTGCTGGATGCCACGGCGCGCTCCTGCCGCGCACCATCTCGCGCCAGGCCTCGAACGACTTGCGAGGATGGATCCGCCCGCTTTCCCGCACCACCTTGTGCGGATCCCCGCCCCAGGTGACCGTCTTGACCACTTCCTGGCGGAACCAGACAAGCCAGCTGTCTTGCACTTCGGAAATGCGCAAGGCGAGAACACCGCAGGTGGCGTCGGTGAAGACGTCGTCCTCCGGGAGTTCCAAAGCGATGGAATCCGTACAATAGAAGTCGGTGGCCGCGCCCTGCTGCGAAAGGCGGCCGACCACTCGCCTTACCTGACGTTCTTCCGGAGCCTGGCCGACAGGCAGGAAACTGTCCTGCGACAGGATCGCCACCCCGTCGGCCCGGGTGAGTTCCAACAGTGCCGCCGGCGCGCGGGCAAGGCCTTCGTCCCACTTGTCGGTTTTTGCCATCTCGGCCAAAAGCCTGGTGTGCACGCGGGCGAGCTCGATGCCGAGGGCCGCCGTCTCGGCCCGGCTGTCGGAGCTGATCCGCATGGCCAGGCTCTGGACCACGAAATCGCAGGCCTCGCGGATGTCGCTCGTGACATGGTGGGCATTGCGGCTGTGGCAGGACAGGAGGCCCCAGAGCTTGCCGTCCACCATGACCGATATCGACATGGACGAGAGCGTGCCCATGTTGCGCATATATTCGAGATGGATCGGCGAGACGCTGCGAAGCTGCGTGAACGTCATGTCGATGGATCCCGCATCCTGCTCCTCTCCGATCGCGGTGAGCGAGACCGGCGTGTAATTCGCATCGGGAATCAGGCGTATGCGGTTGAGGCTGTAGAGATTGCGTGCCTGCGCCGGGATATCGGCAGCGGGGAAACGCAGGTCAAGATAAGACGGCAGCATACCGTTGCCGGCTTCGGCCACGACATGCCCGTTCCACTCGGGATCGAACCGGTAGACGAGGGCCCGGTCGAAGCCCGTCAGCTCGGCGATCAGGTGCGTGGTTGCAGAAAGCGCATCCGCCAGCTCCTCGGTCGCCGTCATCTGCTGCGCGAAGCCGGTCAGACGGAAAAGAAGCGCGTTGTGAAAAACGGGCGTGCTGCGTTCGAACTCGACGACAATGCGGCCCTGATGGACATGTGCCGCCATGTCCAAATCCGGATTCTGCAGCCGGGCGCGGTAGCTATGCGTTCCGGTGGCCCGCCAGGCGCGCAAAGCGGCCTCGACAGAACGGAGCAGTTCGACCGGCGTCCGGCCCGTGATCTCTTCGAAATTGGCCGATACCCACAAGACGGCGAGATCGGCGGGATCGAGAACGAGCAGAGATCCATGGGGCTGGATTGCGCCGGGAACATGAATCGGCTCGCGTGCGCAAGCATCCAGATCGCTTCGGCTCCCTGACATCGAATCCCCTCTCCCTACGCCAATGCGGCGAAACCTAGCGATATTCGGGATCGTGTAAACCGACCATCGAAGGGTTATAAAGACCAACTACTATCTAAGAGCGGGCCGCAATTTTGGTAGGCCCCCGCCGCGCCCTTATCCCGTTAGCGCATCCGACACGCGGAGACCGTGTCTTGAGCCGACAGAAGGGTTGTTTGCATTTTATTAAGATTGTTCGCAAAGACTGGCCTTGGGGACGGGCGAAATTCCAGGGGATGCACGTTGTGTAAACCAGTGAACTGGAGAAACAGATGGCCGCGTCGCAATCCACCATTCTCGTCGTCGAGGACGAACCGTTCATCCGCCTCATCCTGATCGAAGCGTTGCAAGATGAGGGGTACCGGGTGCTGGCGGCATCCAATGTTCTGGAGGCTATAGGACACATCGCGAGGCACGCCCGGATCGACGGCCTGGTAACGGATGTTGACCTGCCGGGCGGCCTGAGCGGCCTCGACCTGCTGGAATTGTTCAGCAATTGCCGGCCGGACGCAGCCAGGATCGTCGTTTCGGGCAGAGGCGATCTGACGCAAGAGGCATTGCCGGTGGCGGGCCGAATCTTCGCCAAGCCCTACAGTCTCGACAATGTGATCGCCGAACTCGACGATCAGATCAGGGCGAAAGGCACCGTCCTGCCGAGCCGGCGCATGCGTTCGTAGCGTCGAGGCGAATGCCGGCCACGTCGCCGCGGCGCGCGCGTGAACGCGCATCACTCCCTCTTGTATCCCTTTCTATTTTTAATTTTCACAGAGTTACCACGCTTTTCAATTCTTCGGACTTCCCCATATAAGCCCGCGACACCTCGAGAAACGGCAAGATGACTCCTACCTCCAACGCAATCGGCGAAATGAATCAGCGCATCCGGGCATGTGACTGGGAGAAAACGTCCTTTGGTGCCGAAGCCGACTGGCCGCAGGAGCTGCGGATGGCGTTGAGCCTGTGTCTCAACACCGCGCTTCCCACCGCCCTTTACTGGGGTGACGATCTTCATCTTCTCTACAACGATGCCTGGGCACCGATTGCCGGCGAAAAGCACCCGTGGGCTTTGGGGCGTCCGGCCCGCGAGGTCTGGGTCGATATCTGGCATGTGATCGAGCCCCAGCTCCTCGCCGTGCTGCAGACAGGTCAGGGGTTCTCGGTTACCGATCAGATGCTGCCCATGCAGCGCGGCGGCCGCATACAGCAGACCCATTGGGATTACAGCTTCGCACCGATTTTCGGACAGAACGGCAAGGTTCTCGGCATCTTCAACCAGGGCAACGAGACGACGGCGCGCCTGTCGGCCGAGCGGGCGCTGCGCGCCAGCGAGGAACGGCTGGAATACGCCCTGGGCGCATCGGATACGGTGGGCACCTGGGACTGGGATGTGCCCAACGACCGGGTGATCGCCGACGCGCGCTTTGCCAAACTCTACGGCGTTCCGCGCGAAAAGGCGAGCGCCGGTGCATCAATCGCCGATTTCTTCGATGCCATTCACGCCGACGATCTTCCAAATGTCGAAGAAGCTATCGCGGCGGCCTTGACGAATGGCAGCGTCTTTTCTCAGGAATACCGCCTCGTCCAGGCGGACGGCACACACAGATGGGTCATCGCGCAGGGTCGGCCGACGCTTGCGCCGGACGGAACACCTCTGCGCTTCCCCGGCATCAGCTTCGATATAACCGACCGAAAAAATGCCGAGGCCGCGCTTCGCGACAGCGAGGAGCGCTTCCGGGCGATCACGAACTCCATCGACCAGATGATCTGGTCGACGACCCCGGATGGATATCACGACTACTATAACCAGCGCTGGTACGATTTCACCGGCGTCCCGTCAGGCTCGACCGATGGCGAGGGCTGGGCAGGGATGTTTCACCCGGAAGACCAGGACCGCGCCTGGACCGTCTGGCGGCATTGCCTGCAGACCGGAGAGCCCTATCACATCGAATATCGGCTCCGTCATCGAAGCGGAAAGTACCGCTGGGTGCTGGGCCGCGCGCAGCCTGTGCGCAATGAGGACGGTGCAATATCCCGCTGGTTCGGTACTTGCACGGACATCCAGGATATCATCGACGCACGTGAGGTTCTTGCCCGCTCCCGCGAAGATCTTGAAACGGCGGTGCAAGAGCGCACCGCCAGGCTCTTGGAGGCCGAAGCACAGTTGCGGCAGGCACAAAAGATGGAGGCAGTCGGACAACTTACCGGCGGTGTAGCCCACGACTTCAACAATATGCTCGCCGTCATTCTGGGCGCGATGAACCTCCTCGAAAGGCGCCTCGCACGCGGCGAAACCGATCTGGGACGGTACATAGAAGCCGCCAAGGATGGTGCAAACCGTGCAGCAGCGCTCACTCAACGTCTGCTCGCCTTTTCCCGTCGACAGCCGCTCCAACCCGAAATCATCGAACCGAACCGGATGGTCGCGGGCATGAGCGACCTGCTGACGAGAGCTCTCGGAGAGCAGGTCCAGGTCGAGACCGTGCTTGCCGCAGGGCTATGGCGTATTAACGCAGATGTCAGCCAGCTTGAGAATGCGATTCTCAATCTTGCAGTCAACGGCCGCGATGCGATGCTGAACGGGGGTCGGCTCACCGTCGAGACGGCCAACTCATTCGTCTCCGAGGACTATGCCGAAGAACATTCGATGTCGCCTGGCCAGTATGTGATGATCGCAGTCACCGATACCGGCACAGGAATGAGCGATGACACTCTTGCGAAAGCCTTCGATCCCTTCTTCACGACAAAGGAGGTCGGCAAAGGGTCCGGCCTCGGCCTGAGCCAGGTTTTCGGCTTCGTGCGTCAGTCCGGCGGACACGTGAAGATCTATTCCGAACAAGGTCACGGCACCACCGTGAAACTATACCTGCCCCGCCATTACGGCGAGGCGGAAACCAGGGAGATTTCGCCACAGAATGCTGAGCCGGCTCGTGGTGCTCGCGGTGAGCTCGTGTTGGTGGTGGAAGATGACGAGCGGGTGCGCAACTTCTCCGTCGAGGCGCTACGCGAACTCGGTTATACGGTGGCGGAAGCTGCTAGCGGCGCGGCAGCGCTCGACCTTTTGGGAGAAGGCCTGAAGCCCGCGCTCCTTTTTACGGATATTGTCATGCCTGAGATGACGGGCCGTGAACTCGCCACCCTCGCGTCGAAGAAACTCGGGGAACTAAAGGTCCTTTATACAACCGGCTACACCCGAAACGCCGTCGTACACAACGGCATCCTAGACGCCGGAACTCACCTGCTTCAAAAGCCCTTCAGTCTGGAGCAGCTGGCCGAGAAGGTTCGACGCGTGATCGATGCCTAATCGGCGCTCGCTTTGAAGTCAGGCTACGGTAGCCCGCCTGTCTCGACGCATCGCAAGGCGAGATCAAAGACTGCATTCGCGGCCTGGGCGGCGCATTCGATGTCGAAGTCTTCAACATCGTCCAGTTGACGAATAAAGGACTGCCAGCACGACATGTCGCGCGTCATAACCGCCAGATGCCGTGCACCGAAACCATCGGTCATTCAAAGCGCGGCGGCTCGGATCTCAAAACGCGCGCACCGAGGGTTGACCCCTCAAGAACATAGACCGCACCCAACAAACCACTTTGATCGTCAAATAACGCATCCGTCGTTTCGGTGGGTGTAAGCCCGAGCCCCAGATCTTTCGCGTCCTGCGCGATCGAATCGGACACGGCGGTCGGACGCCAGAACCAATCACCCGGCCAGACGACATCGTGCAAGACCCTATCCATCGCGAAGCTAAAACGGCCGAGGAAGGCCACATAGCGCCGATACGCCGTTATGCTCTCAAATGCGCCGATCGCGGCGTCGAGTTTCTCATGGTTGGCTCGGGTTGGATCCCCGAAGCGCAAACCGCCTTTCACTGTGTCCCATGTGTTCCGTGGTATCAGACTGGTGGGCAGGAAGCACCGAGAATTGCTAAAGAACCTGAAAGCGCACGCAATCAAGCGCCCTGCAGGGTTCGGAAAATTCGATCGCATTCTCCTTGGACGGACCATGGCCGCATAACTCCACCCAGGCTTTCGCCAACAGCCAAGCCCGCCTGAATGGCATCCTCATGGAAGCCGGATCCGAAATAGGACCCGCAGAACCACGTATTGGCTTCGCCCTGCAGCGACCAAAGCTGTCTTTGCGCGGCAAGCGTCGCGGCGTTGAAGAGAGGGTGCTGGTAGAGCCCTCGCCAGATTATCTTATCTTCGGCGGGAGCGTGTAACGGGCTAAGCGTCACGAAGCAGGGACGAGGATTGGAAATCCCCTGCAGCCGGTTCATCCAGTAGGTGACGCAGGGCTTGCGCACCGCCGTGTTGTCACGTCCGGATTGCGCAAGATAATTCCAGCTTGCCCAGACACGCCTTCGGCGTGGCATCAGGGTTTCATCGCGGTGGAGGACCGTCTCGTTGTCGCCATAGGCGAAAGCGCTCAACAGCGCAGCCTCGCGCGGGGAACGGTCAGCAAGCATCGCCAGCGCCTGGTCTGCATGAGCACCGATCACGACATGGTCGAACCATTCCGCCTCCGCACCACCCACGGAAATCTCCACCGCGCCGTTGACGCGGCGGATTGACCTCACCGGCGCATTTGTCCGGATCCTGTCGCGGAATGGTGCCGTGAGCCGCTCGACATAGGCACGGCTGCCGCCATCGACCGTTCGCCAGATTGGCCTTCGTACGAATTTCAGCAAGCCGTGGTTCTCGCAAAAGCGCACGAAGGAGAGCGCCGGATAGTTGCCGATCTCAAGCGCCGGCGTCGACCAGATTGCAGCCGCCATCGGGTAGAGGTGGTCTTCTCGAAACGCCCGCCCGAAGCCGGCGCTGTCGAGATACTCGTCAAGGCTAGCGGAGGGATCGAGATCGCGCACGCCGCTTGGTGCCTGACGGTAGAAGCGCACGAGGTCGCGCAGCATCGACCAGAAGCGCGGGCTGGCAAGGTTGCTGCGCTGGGCGAAAAGACCGGCGAGATTCGTGCCGGCATATTCCAGCTTCCCACCGTCCATCGAGACGGCGAAGGACATGTCCGATGCCTTGGTCGGCACGTCGAGATGTGCAAACAAAGCCTTAAGGTTGGGATAGGTCGCCTCGTTGTAGACGATGAAGCCTGTATCGACCGGCGTGCCACCCGCATCCATCGTGTGCGAATGGCCGCCAATACGATTGTCGGCCTCGAAAACCGTCACCTCGTGGCGCTGCGACAGCAACCACGCCGCTGACAGGCCGGCGATGCCCGTGCCGACAATCGCGATTTTGAGTGGCCGATCCGTTTGAGGAAAATGGCGCATAATGATCCTTTTGCGGCTTTCGAACTCTGGACAACTATCTGTACCCTTTACGGGCGGGGACTTCTGACGGATCACTGCGAAGGAACGATATCGTACAGGGTGATCCGCTTCGGAGAGCACCGCGTAGAAGGATGCATGAATGAAGCTTCGAACCCCGTTGAGATTGAACACAAACCCGGTCTCCAGGCCGGCCGGCGGCTTGCTGTGGTAAGCTCAAGGGACAAACAACAGACGCCCTCGACCGATGCCCTTGTCGAAATGATGAGACAGGTCGCACAGGATCGGGATCGCCAGGCTTTTGCCCTGCTCTTCCGCTATTTCGGGCCGAAGCTGAAGACCTTCTTCCTGCGCTGGACGATGTCGTCCGTCGCAGCGGAGGATCTCGTGCAGGAGACGATGCTGACCGTTTGGCGCAAGGCATCGTATTTTGATGCGGATCGCGCAGGGGTCGCCACCTGGATCTTTACGGTCGCGCGCAACATTCGCATCGACCATCTGCGGCGACAGAGGGACCCATCGGCTTTGCCGCCAGATCCTGAGATGGCGGTGGATACGGTCGAGGATGGAATGCTCGGCGCCGAGCGGGATGCGGCGGTGCGCGCCGCGCTGACCGCGCTCTCGTCCGAGCAGCAAACGATCATCCGCCTCTCGTATTTCAGTGAGAAATCGCAGACCGAAATCGCCGATGAACTGGGTATTCCGCTCGGCACCGTCAAATCTAGAACACGCCTGGCCATGAACCGGCTTCGCGCGCTGCTGGAAGAAAAATCATGACCACCACACATCACCCAACCGACGAGACCTTGATGCGCTATGCCGCCGGCACGCTTGCCGCCGCGCCCGCCATCGTCGTCAAGGCGCATCTGGCAAGCTGCCCGGCCTGTCGCGCCCTCATCGGCAAATATCAGGCGCTGGGCGGCGCGCTCCTGAAAGAAACGGAACCGACGCAGATGTCGGCGACCGCGCTGAGCGACGTGCTCGCCATGCTCGATGACGAAGACGCTGCCGCCCCCATAGAACCGTCGCCGCTAGCGCCGGTGGAGATTGAAGGCATTCGCCTGCCGGACGCCTTGCGCGGCTGCGATATCGGACGCTGGCGCTGGATCGGTCCAGGCATGAAGATGAGCCGGGTCGGCGTGCCGCAGGATCCCGATGCCAATCTCATCCTGCTCAAGGTCGGCCCTGGCCGCGCTCTTCCCGACCACGGTCATGTGGGCACCGAGTTCACCTACATCGTATCGGGTTCATACACCGATCGTTTCGGAACATTCGGTCCAGGGGATCTCGCGGAAATGGATGAGGACGTCGAACACCGACCGGTCGTCGACAACGGCGCTGATTGTATTTGCCTTGCGGCTATGGAGGGTAAAATGCGCTTCAACAATGTCATTGGGCGCATGCTGCAGCCGATCTTCGGGATTTGAACCATGTCGGCGTCGGTGCTCTTCCTCCTTCTGGCCGCTGCTATCTCACTGGGCATGGCAGCCGTCTGGCTCGCGGTCGTGAAGGGGGCGGGATCCGGCTGGGTCGATACCGTCTGGTCCTTTCTCGTGGGCGGGGCGGGCGTCGCCGCCGCGCTTGTTCCGGTTTCGGGCTGGGAGGGCGATGGGCAGCGACGGCTTCTCATCGCAGCGGTGGCCGCGCTCTGGTCTTGTCGTCTCGGCCTGCATATCCTGCGGCGCACGCTGAAGGGCGGTGAGGATCCTCGCTACGCGAAACTTAAGGAGGAATGGGGCGAGCGCTGGCGCGGGCGTCTCTTCCTGTTTTTGCAGATCCAGGCCGCCGCCGCGCTTCTCCTCACCACGACGATCTTCGACGCAGCACGCAACCCGGCGATTGGTTGGCAGTGGAGCGATATTGCCGGCATCGCGATCATCGTCATTGCCGTCCTCGCAGAGGGCATCGCCGATGCGCAACTGGAACGGTTTCGCGGTGACCACGCCAACAGGGGCAAGGTTTGCGATGTTGGGCTCTGGGGCCTGTCGCGCCATCCCAACTATTTCTTCCAGTGGCTCGGATGGGTTGGCTATGCGGTCGTGGCTATCGGCCCTGCCGGCAATTGGGGCTGGGGCTGGCTGGCGCTTGCAGGCCCCGCCCTGATTTATTGGCTGCTGGTGCATGTTTCAGGGATTCCGCCGCTTGAAGCGCACATGATGCGTTCGCGTGGCGCTGCCTTCACCGCCTATGCCAGGCGCGTCAATGCCTTCTGGCCGGGCCCACAAAAAACGGGAGCAGACGACATGAACCTTGCCGTTACCGCCATCAACGCCGCCGAGCGGCTGCCGTTATCCGATAGTGCCCTGCGGTTCGGTATCAGCCGGCTCGTCGGCCGCACGCGCCGGCTGCTGGCGGAAGGGAGCGGTCCGACGGACCGGGACTTTGCGCGCTCCATGCGCGAATGGCCCATCGCTGTGCATACCGATGATGCGAATGCCCAGCATTATGAGCTTCCCGCGGCATTCTTTTCGCTGGTGCTCGGCCCGCGCCGCAAGTATTCATCCTGCCTCTATGCCTCGCCCGCCACGACACTCGCAGAGGCGGAAATCGCGGCGTTGGAAGAGACATGCCTTCACGCGGACCTAGCCGACGGGCAGGACATCCTCGAGCTCGGTTGCGGATGGGGATCCCTCTCGCTGTTCATGGCAGAGCGCTTTCCGTCCGGTCGTATCGTCTCCGTTTCGAATTCATCCTCGCAGCGGACCTATATCGAGGCGGAAGCCAAACGCCGCGGCCTTCGCAATCTGACCGTGATCACCGCCGACATGAACACATTCTCGCCGGGCGGCACCTTCGACCGCATCGTGTCGGTGGAAATGTTCGAGCATATGTCCAACTGGCATTGCCTGCTCCAGCGTGCACGCGGCTGGATCCGCGACGACGGACGGCTCTTCCTGCACGTTTTCTCGCATCGCAAGACGGCCTATCGCTTCGACCATGCCGACAAGGCAGACTGGATTGCGCAGTATTTCTTTACCGGCGGCGTCATGCCCAGCCACGGACTGGTCCGCGAATTCGGCGACAGTTTCGCTGTCGAACAGGACTGGCGCTGGAACGGCAGACATTACGAGCGCACCGCGCGGGACTGGCTCGATAATTTAGACCGAAACCGCGGCGCTGTCCGCGCCATCTTCGAAGCGACCTACGGCAAGGACGCCGCCGTCTGGATGCGGCGCTGGCGGATGTTTTTCCTCGCCACGGCTGGTCTCTTTGGCCATGCCGATGGGGAAGAATGGGGTGTGAGCCACTACCGCCTCATCCCGGCCGGCGCAGGCCGGTGATCTTCCTCCTTAAACGCCTCGCCGCGATGGTGCGGGCCTATATGCACCATCCTGACCCGCGTGTCGCTGCGGCGAACCTGATATCCTTGCTGGTCGCCTCGAACCAGCCCTTTTACCCACTCTATCTCTTCTGGCTGGTGAGTGCTGATATCACCGCCGCCTGGTTCACGTTCCTGTCGACACCGTTCTTTCTCGCCGTGCCGGCCGTGGCGCGCCGGAATGATGTTGCTGGGCGGGCTCTGCTGCCGCTGGCGGGGATCGGCAACACCGTGCTTTCGGCATGGCTCTTCGGCACGGCTTCTGCAGTCGAAATCTTCCTGGTTCCGTGCGGGGTCATCGCGCTTCTGCTGTTTCGCCCGCGGGAACGTGTCGTCGCCCTCGCGATTACCGCGCTCGCCTTCGGCGTTTTCCTTCTATTGCACGATGTCTATGCGCTGCCGCTCGCGCAGTACAATGCAGTTCAATACGCCGCCCTGGTACGGCTCAACCTGATGAGCGCCGGCATGCTCACAGCCTTCGTCGCCATCCTGTTCTCAGGCATTCTGGCCGACGCCGAACGGTCAGCCGATGCGGCTCGCCGCGAGAAAGCCGACTGATGCGCCGACCGCGGTCACGAAAGCACCCCAGGCAATATCGGCGAGCGTAACGGAAAGCGGCCAGTCCCTGAGCGTCGCCTGGTTGGTGAGATCGTAGGTCGCATATGCCACGAGACCGAGGACCGCACCGTTCAGCGCCGCCTTGCCGAGCCCGCCCCCGTCGAGCACAGGCATCACGGCGAAAAACACGATGCCGGCAACATAGATCAGATAGAACACAACGGCTGGCGCCAGATGAAACTGCGGCGCCAGCTTGTCGCCCAGGAGAGGCCGGTAGAGCATATCCGCCATCGTCGAAAGCCAGATGGCATCAAGGATCAGAAAGGCGATGCCGGTCGCCAGATAGGCGGTGACTATGGTTTTCATACCGATGTATCCCAGGACATTTCTCGACATTTCTACGCCTTTGTCGTCCTGACGGATCACTTTGAGTGAACCGATTCGCCCGCGCGTGCGTATTCAGGGAAAAGCAACAAGGATAGTCCGATGAGGATAGTCGTTCTGACTGCATTTTCCGCCCTGATGCTGACTGCCGCGATGTCCCAAGCGCAGCAATCCGCCGATCCGAGCGGTGTCTGGCTGCGCGACGACGGAAACGCGCGTGTGCGCATCGCACCATGCGGCCGCAATATCTGCGCGACCAATCTCTGGATCCGGGATACCAGCAAGGGCGAAGAGGCCGGCGACCGCCTGATCATGTCGCTTCAGCCCAAATCGCCGGATAAATTGTCCGGTACCGCCTTTGATGAGAAACGCGATCGCACTTATTCGATCACGGTGCAGGTATCCGATAATTCGCTTCTAACGCGTGGCTGTATTCTCGGCGGCGTGCTTTGCAAGAACGTGCGCTGGCAACCCGCCCGATGATGAACGGAAAGAAGCAGGGCATGAAGCAGATCCCGGTCACCAGCATGGCCGACAACGGCCCTCCTCCCTCTGCGGCCGGGACGCTTTATCCGGGAAAAGTGATGCACCAGAGGCTTCATCCCTTCGGCCATCGCTTCAGCTATAGCGTCTTTTCCCTTTTGGTCGATGTCGACCGGCTTGCCGATCTTGCGGGACTAACCCGCCTGCTCGCCGTGAACCGCGCGGGCATCCTGTCGTTCCACGAGCGCGATCACGTCGAAGAGGACGGGGAGACGCTGCGAGAGTACGCCGACCGCCTGCTTGCGCGCGCCGGTCTCGAAAGGGCCGCGGCCCGTATCCTGCTGCTCGCCTACCCGCGCATGTTCGGTTATGTCTTCAACCCGCTCTCGACCTATTTCGCCTATGATGACGAAGACCGGCTGATTGCCATCATCTATGAAGTCAGGAACACCTACGGCGAACGCCACAGCTACGTGGCGCCGGTCCTTGCGGGCGACATCAGCGCCGCCGGCATCAGGCAGACGCGGATGAAAGTCTTTCATGTTTCCCCCTTCATGGACATGGGGCTGCGCTACCATTTCCGCATTCTGCCGCCCGGCAGGACCGTACGGGTGCGAATTCATGAGACCGCCGGCAAGGACCCCGTCATGGTCGCGACGTTCAACGCGGACGCGGCGCCGCTGACGGACGCCATGCTGGCACGCTACCTGATCCGGTTCCCCTTCATGACGATGAAGGTGATGGCCGGCATCCATTGGGAAGCCTTCAAGCTGTGGCTGAAGGGCGCGCGCTTCCGCACAAGTCCGCCGCCGCCGGAAACCGCGAGTTACACAGACGCCGCGTGAACCGGTTTCCAACGCACGGCGCCTGAGGCGTCTGAACCCATAATTTTATCGAATTTTTCCAGGAACACATCGTGCTCGCATTAGCAAGAATATTCAGGCGTGGCCTTGGCGAAAACAGAGCGACAATCGGAGTTTTCGCGCGCGCGCTGGACGCCGTCATTTCATCGGTCGATATCGGGAAAATCAGCGTCATCCTACCCTCCGGCGAACGTATTGAACATATCGGCACACGTCCGGGGCCTTCGGCGGCGATCACTATTCACAAATGGCGGGCCGTCCGTCGGCTCGCGACAGGTGGTGATCTCGGCTTCGCGGAAGCCTATATCGACGGGGACTGGTCGACGCCGGATCTGGAAGCCACTCTGGACCTGGCCGCACGCAACATCGATATGCTCGATGGGAAGATTTCAGGTCACTTGGCGGTCAGGCTGCTGCAGCGGTTTCGCCATGCTCTGCGCGCGAACAACAGGACCGGTAGCCGGAAGAACATCGCCTATCACTACGATCTCGGCAACGCTTTCTACAGAGAGTGGCTCGACCCGAGCATGACCTATTCCTCCGCGCTCTACGCGGAACCGGCCCTCAGCCTGGAGGAGGCCCAACGGGCAAAGATAGAGCGGGTCAAGCAGCTCCTGTCGATCAAGGGTGGCGAGCAAGTTCTGGAGATTGGTTGCGGTTGGGGAGCACTCGCAGTAAGCCTCGCCCATGCGGGCGCCACGGTGGATGGTGTCACGCTATCCTCCGCGCAACTGGACCATGCGACGGAGTGCATCCGGGCCAAAGGCCTTCAAGAAGCGGTGCGTCTGCAGTTGAAAGACTACAGGGATGTTACAGGAAGCTATGACCGGATCGTGTCCATCGAGATGCTGGAAGCGGTTGGCGAGGCCTATTGGCCGCTGTTTTTCAATATGCTGCAGCAAAGGCTTCGCGCGGGCGGGCACGCCGTCCTTCAGGTCATTACGATCGATGAGAGTCGTTTTGCCGCATATCGAGACGCGGCAGATTTCATTCAGCGGCATGTCTTTCCCGGGGGCATGCTTCCGACCAAAAACATCATCCAGTCACAAGCTGCGCACGCAGGGCTTCGAATGGTCCAATGCGAGTATTTCGGATCGGATTATGCTCGAACACTCCTCGAGTGGCGGAAGCGATTTCGCGCCGCGTGGCCCCGCATCAGCGCACTGGGCTACAGTGAACAGTTTCATCGCCTGTGGGACTATTACCTCTGCTACTGCGCGGCTGGTTTTAAGGCCGGAACCATAAATGTCGGCCTCTATGTATTGGAACGGCCTGCCGACCCCATTCGCGCGAGGGCGGATACTACCGAGCTTATTCCCACGCTTCCTGGTAACTGAAATTGGCATAACAAAGAATGCGAATGACATCTGCAAAAATCGAACACAGCCATCCGCCTGTCAAACACGGCAAGGTGGGCGTTCTGCTCGTCAATCTCGGCACGCCCGACGGCACGGACTACACGTCCATGCGGCGCTACCTGAAGGAATTCCTGATGGACAAGCGCGTCATCGAGTGGCCGCGCATCGCCTGGTACCCGATCCTGTTCGGCATCGTGCTCAACACTCGCCCCGGTAAGGTCGGCAAGGCCTATGAGACGATATGGAACAAGGACAGGAACGAGAGCTACCTGCGGACCTATACCCGCAGCCAGGCCGAACTGATGGCCGAAGCCCTCAAGGACCATGCCAACGTCATCGTCGACTGGGCCATGCGCTACGGCCAGCCGTCTATCGCATCGCGCATGGACGCGCTGCAGAAGGCCGGCTGCGAACGCATTCTCGTCTTCCCGCTCTATCCGCAATATGCCGCCGCCACCACGGCCACCGTCAACGACAAGGCCTTCGAGACGCTGCTGAAGATGCGCTGGCAGCCGGCGCTGCGCACCGTGCCGCCCTATCACGACGACCCGACCTATATCGACGCGCTCGCCGTCTCCATCGAAAAACACCTCGCAACGCTCGACTGGGAACCGGAAAAGGTACTTACCTCCTTCCACGGCATTCCGAAGAGCTATTTCGAGAAGGGCGACCCTTACTATTGCCAATGCCAGAAGACCGCACGCCTGCTGCGCGAACGCCTCGGCTGGTCGAGCGACAGGCTGCTAATCACCTTCCAGTCCCGCTTCGGGCCGGAGGAATGGTTGCAGCCCTATACCGACAAGACAGTTGAAAAGCTGGCACAGGAAGGTGTCAAGCGTATCGCCGTGCTTAATCCCGGGTTCGTTTCCGACTGCCTGGAAACACTGGAAGAGATCGCCGAGCAGGCTGCCGAAAGCTTCCTGCACAACGGCGGCGAGAAGTTCGCGCACATCCCCTGCCTCAACGATTCCTCCGAAGGCATGAAAGTGCTCGAGAAGATCGTCAGGCGGGAGCTTTCGGGTTGGGTCAACCCCAAGCCGCTGTAATAGGTCTCAAATTACTGCCTCCCGGGAATTCATTTTGAATAGAAGCAGTATCGCGCTGCTTCTTTCGGTCTAAGCGGCAATACGGACGTAAACTGCCGCGTGCCGATCACTGTCCCGACACGAAACTTGCTCGCTGTAGTCGCGTCTTGATTTCCCACTCTGAGACTAAGGAATTAGCAAACCTTTACGAACAACAAGGGTACGGCGGGAACGCGAAACATTACAAAGAAATGTGTCGGAGTTGCAGAGTCGCTGGCGAAGGTAGATTAAACATTATCTATGACGTCGTAGGAAAAGGCGTATTCGTTGAATTCACTGGCCGATCGCACTATCTCGAGGGGCCATTTCCAAACAGGAGAAAAGCGCTAGCAGCCGCGATGTGATTTTGCAGATCCGAAGGCTGGCCTTCGGGTTTCGAAAATCGTGAGGTACGTGACGATTGATGAAAACTGGAATGTAGTCCTTTTTCGTTATCAGTGATAATTAGGAATTTACATCGTGAATGCTGCCATTATTTTCCATTTTTTTTAGATTATCATCGCGACTATACTATTACAATAAAAGTTACTTACTGCGCTACGGAGATCATAACCTAGAATAGGGAGGATTTCATGAACCATCTCACGCTCACGATCGGGACCGCTCTGTTGGCAGCGTTCCTTTCAGCCGGTGCTGGAACTGCATCTGCGGCCCCCAAGGTCGCCAAAGTAGGGCCAGATCACTACCGCGGCACCTGGCTGGAGATCGGTCGCACACCCATGTTCCTGACGGACGGCTGCGTCGCGGGTTACTCGACCTACCGGCAAGGCAAAGCACCGGACGAGGTCTCGGTTGAGGATGGTTGCCGGATGGATACGCCCGAAGGCCGCCTCAAGACGGTTCGCGGCAATGGCAAGATCCAGGACTTCGGATCGACGAATGCGAAGCTGCGCGTTCGCTACCCGCTGCTGGTCACTTTCAACTACTGGGTTCTCTACAAATCACCGGACAAATCCTGGTTCATCAGCGCCAATCCATCCATGACGGACCTTTGGATCTATGCCCGTGCCGTCCCCTCCAAGACGAAGCTCCAGCGCATGATAAGTAAAGCGAGCGAACTCGGATATGACGTGCGCAAGCTCGAGTTTCCGCCTCAGTGAGATGTATCGAATGCCTAACTGAAAGATGACGCCCTTTCAAACCCGTTCACCATCGTCCAGCTTCTGCAGAAACGAGGATGCGCTGTTCCGATATGGCTTCCTTTTTTCCCGGGCTCATACGATCCCAAGAGGAGTAAATCTGGGCGAGACGATGGTTTTTGGAGAGGCTATCAGCATTTCGGACGATGAAATCCCAATGCAGGGCATTAAAGGGACAGGCGCCTTTGCCGCTCTTCTTCGAAACGTCGTATCGGCATCCGCCGCAGTAGTTCGACATGCGTGCGATGTAGGCGCCGCTCGCAGCATGGGGCTTGGACGACATGAAGCCGCCGTCGGCAAACTGACTCATGCCAATGACGTTGGGCAATTCCACCCATTCGAACGCGTCGGCATAGACGGCCAGATGCCATTCGTGGACAGCATAGGGGTCGAGGCCTGCCAGCATTGGACAGGTCCGCGCCCTATGATAGCGTTGGCATCATGACCGTCGATCGCATCGCCAGGCTACATATCCAACTCGACGATATCGAGCCTTTGATCTGGCGCAGGGTCGAGGTTCCACTCACGATGAGCTTGAAGGGGCTCCACGATGTCATTCAGGCCGTATGCTTCCTGAGCGTCATGGCAAGGCCACGACATGCGCAGCATCCAGAGTTCGTGCGTTGGTATGGTGGCCGCTTTGAACCAGAAGATTTAAGCGTTGATATCATTCAAGACCGTGTCGCTAAAATTGCGCGACGTCGGACACTTGGAAAGCTGGATTTGCGAAGAGCCAAAACCAGCAGCACTGACCAAATCTAGAAAATACAGAACGAGGCATCATGGGCTAGCGCAACTCTGCGCTGTATACCCTGAAGTATGTCGCAGCCATGATTGATGAGGACAAAGACTTCTTGCGAGAATGTTCGATTGAGATGTTCTCTGAAGATGGCTGCTTGTGTGCATATGATGATTATCCGGCCTCGGAGCTCAGCGAGCACATCATCTTGTTCACCCAGGTGGGGATCGAAAACCTTCAACAGATTATCCGCAATCTTCGCGGAATTGGCGGCCCGCCATCGAAGTGGCGGAAAAAAATCGCAAGAAGCCTCGGCTACTTCGGCCCTCACCGGATGGTTGCTTTGAGGGCGTTCGTCATCAATTCGTTGGTGACCAGCCGACCGGCATCGCGATATTGATGGAGACGGGCCAGGTGTCGACTTTCGTATCCAGCCCAATACCCTTAACCGCATGCGCCGCCATCACGGCCGCGGCAATCTGGCTGACATATGTGCCGAGATCGACGGTCTCCTGCGCATTGGTATCGGATATCCGCCTCCTTATCCCGTTTGTCATCGGTAATGATCAGATAGATCGGCTGTCCGACCACCTCGGATTCCGAATAGCTGAACATGCGTTCGGCGGCCTTGTTCCAGCTGACGATCAAGCCTGAAAATCATTACTGATGATCGCGTCGAAGGAGAACTCGACGATGGCTGCAAGGCGTTCTGTGGTGTGTTCATCCATGCCGACCGCTTGGCTTATCGCGGCGTTAGAGTGATTTAGGCAGGAGCCTGACAGATCAACCTCGCAGACCATAAGAAACTTCAGGCACGGTACCGTATAAAGACTGGCGGTTCGGATGACCGTCTATCGTGGTCAGGCACGGTCGTAGGTAAAGGAGGTCAGCAGCGTCGTCACGAAATTGCTGGCACGTTCCTTGACCAGCATTTCGGTCCACTCGCTGGTTCCGCGAAGCCTCAAGTCGGTCTGGATGCTGTCGACGGCCGCTTCTTCGATCCGCTTGATATGGGCGCTGAAGGCCGCTTCACCCGCACCACGGTACATGTCACGGATGACCATGCGCAGGATTTCCTGGATCGCTATCTGCCAGGCGGTATTGATTGCCTGCAGCTCGTTCGTGTCCGGTGCCATCAAAGGCTCCTCAGAAATGAGTAAGTTCGAGCGCGACCATATATCACGCCCTGATCTATTCCACGGCCGCCTCCCCTAAAAGGCGGGTGCCTAGACGTTAAGCCTTCCGGGCCTTCCGAGCGGCGTAGCGTCTGTCGCGTTCAGCCTTGCGAGCGGCCTCATCTTCAATGACGCGCGATATCCGGGCGTTTTCAGCGGACTGTCGCGCCTCAATCTCGGCCGCGGCGGCGGCCTCGACGGCTGCCTGCTCTTGCGCTGCAAGTGTTTCGAGGCGGGTGCTCTCCTCGACTCTCAGTCGTTCCCGTTCTGCACGGCGCGCTTCGCGGGCTTCAACAAGCAAGATGCGCTCCGCCTGTCGGGCGGCTTGAACTGGCTCTGCCGCCGTCTTTGCGGCCCGGTAGGCAGTGAGAAGAGCGGCCTTGGCGTCTGCAGCAGCGGAGCGTCGGTCGGTGAGTTCGTTATCTCTGGCGTGTCTCAAATCATTATCCTGATTTAGCGTTTGGGATGATCAACTGGCCTTGGATCGTTTGGCAAGAAGCGCCGATGTTGCAGACATCCTGTCTGCTTGCTCCTTGGCGAGGCGCGCTTCGCGCAGCCTGACTGTCTTGGCGTCGCGTGCTTGAGCTTCGGATTCGAGCTCTTCCGCCGCATTGTTCTTGGCGAAAAACTCCGTCCGGAGATTGCCGAAGGCGGTTTCGGCCTGCTGGCGAGATTTACTATATGTCTCTGTCACTGAATTTCCTCGATGTGGCTTGAGGCCAGAACGAAAAAGGCCAGGCATGACGCCTGGCCTAAAAGTGATAATTGCTTCCGGCAGTGCCAGTACATCCGTGGTCAAAGGGAAGCAGCCATCCTTAGGCAGCCTGCAGATTGCAGGCCGACATCTTACCCGACTTCTTGTCGCGCTCGAGGTCGAAGCCGATCTTCTGGCCTTCGACGAGATCGCGCATTCCAGCGCGCTCGACAGCCGAGATGTGAACGAAAGCGTCAGCGCCGCCGTCGTCAGGCTGAATGAAGCCGAAGCCCTTGGTGGAATTGAACCATTTAACTGTGCCAGTGGTCATTGTGAACCCCTTCAAGCATAGAGTGAAGAACTGCGGAGCGGATGCCACGCAGACGAAAACCGACTATTTTTGAAAGAGAATTTCGCTTAGAGCGCGGTGCCAATCGCGCGGTAGACAAAGCTCGGCAAGCAAAAGATCGATGACCCGTCTATACGGGGTCTGGGGCCACTCGTCAACGCTTAGTTTTCGAAACCCCTAAATGCACCGATAGAATGCGCTTGTCTTCGCGGTTGCGGTGGCAGCCTGAACGGTCGTCCTCGTCTCGCCGAGTGGTCAATCTGGATCGTTTTATGGTGGCTCCACGGTCCGATACTGGGTCGAAGCGAGACGAACGTTTTCACGATCAAAGTGAAACGGTCGGTGTACTGACCCCTTCATGTTGCTCCAAGATGTGTTTCATCACCGCTCACCTCACCTGACTGGATCCCGGCCGTCGCCTTGACCGTATCGCCTCTGGCATAAAGGTATCTGGCGCTAGCAGGTCGTGCTTTTCCACAAAGGCCGCAAACAGCCCGCGGGCTGTTTCCGCTTCGATTTCGCCGCGCAACGCGGCGCCACAGGCATTGAGGGCCGCGCGGTGCGCTGCATCCCGGTTCGAGGCTGGCCACTCGACCAGGTGCCGGTAAGCTTCCATCACGGAACAAACGTCGGCGGGAAATCCAAGTCCGACGAGGATCGTCACGGGCGTTTTGAACATATCGGGTTTCATTCGTGTGCTCCTTTCCAACCCAAAATGTCGTTGGGGGCCCTTCAGCAAGGGCCCCCTTCTTACCGCGAGCTTTATCCAGCTTTCCGTGCTTCGATTTGCGGCGCAGCATCCAAGCCTGTTGGAGTGGTCAAGCCCTGTATCGTAATCTTCCGCGGCTTCATCTCTTCCGGAACCTCGCGCACGAGTTCGATTTCCAGGAGACCGTTGTTCAGGTCAGCCGCATGAACCCTGACATGATCGGCAAGCTCAAAGCGATGCTCGAACGGCCGCCCGGCAATGCCGCGGTGCAAATAGCCGTCCGAAGCCGCTTCCTGCTTCTTTCCGGTGACGGTCAGGAGATTGGACTGAAATGTGATTTCGAGATCGTCCGGGGCAAAACCTGCGACCGCGATCGAGATGCGATAGCTGTCATCGCCCGTCTTGACGATGTCGTAAGGTGGCCAGTCACTGATCGTGCGGGCGCGATGCGCATTCTCAAGCAAACTGAAAATCCGGTCGAACCCGACGCTCGAGCGGAACAGGGGTGCGTAGTCGTAAGATGTTGCCATAACCATATCCTCCTTGAAGCAACATGGATATGAAGGCGCCGAGGGCGACGCCTCCAGCAAAGCCAGCCCTTGCGGCGACTGGCGATCATCGATTTGGTTTGGGATTTTCCAGGTTTCAAGAGCTGTGGGCGCAAATTTTTTGCCGTCGAAGATTGGCCTCATTATTCGCCGCAGCACTCTGCGTTAACACGGCATTCCGCCAGGTTCTCAGAACCAATATTTACCGGCAATCATCGTCTTTCTGGTGAAAGTCCCGGGCCCTCAGTGGATGGCGTGGCTGATCATTCGATAAGGACGACCTGCGTGAAAATTTGAGATGACAGCCGTCGCCTGCTGAAGCACGCGTTCGGCATCTTGTCCGTTGTCGCGCGCCAGTTCGCCGGCGTTTATGCGGATCGCCTGGGCCATGTTGGCCGAAAACGCGGCGAAGTGCCGCTTACCTTCGACATAGGCCTCGTGGGAGGTGTCCTCCAGAACACGGGCAATATCGGCAAATAGGTCTTCGCGTTCCTGAATGCTAAGGTCTTTGATCAATCTGTTTTTCTCTTCCATAACCGTCTCACTCTGAACAGACGTGCGAGGCGGCCGAGCCCGTCTGTCTCGGCCGTGCAAGAGCTAGGAAGGACAGAGTTCTTATTCAAGCCTCAGTACCTTGGAACTCGCCGCGAATGCAGGGGCCCCTCGCTGGGCCCATCAGCCGCCGATGCGGATATTGTGGGGTCTTCGATATCGATCGGCTGTCCCGTCGGCACGCCTTCGTACCCCGCATGCGAGCCGGATGCCGGCATCGGCGTCTATTCCAGCGTCCAGGCCACTTCCTTGACGCCGCCATGATTCATGCTCGCATGTGTCGCATCCGAGAGAGGCACGTTATCCCATTTTTCCGCTGGGAAGGTGCTCCATGCCTGCGTCATGCGCTCGCCCCAGATCCCGGCCCAGGTAAGCCCGGAAATCAGGAACACGAGCAGGATGGCGGCCGCGTAGACACCGACGGTCTGGTGCAACGACTTCCAGACCTGGCGACCTCGGCCAGAAATCCGCGGAACGAGCGAGGCTGCGATGCTTCGACCGTCGCGCGGCCACCACAAATAGAGCCCGGTGACGATCAGGACGACGCCGAACCCAGCGGCAATCTCGATCGGCCGATCGACCGCGGCGCCGATGAGGAGTGTACCGTGGATGTCGTTGGCGAGATCATAGAGCGCGTTCTGTCGTTCCCAGGAGCCGAGGACCGTGCCGCGATATGGATCGACGGCAACCATGGTGGCAGCTTCTCCGACATCAAGGCGAAAGACAGCCGGCTGCTCAGCAGTCCGGGGAGCAATGTATTGTACAAAGCGTTCCGCCCTGAACGGCACCACGTGCCGCATTAGCCTGCGCTGAAACCGCAACGATTTGTTGCGCCGGCTCGACGGAATAGAGCTTCTCACCGTCGCGGCCAACAAGCACCGCCGACCAGAGCATCATAAGCCCGGTGACGGCCAGCATGATCAGGAATGGAGCGCCGTATAGTCCGGCATAGAAGTGCCAACGCCAGGCCGTCGTGTAGAAGGCTCGTGAGAGCGATCTCTCGGCGCTTGCTGGCGGGATATTTGTGGTGAGCGTCATTGATTGTCCTCTGTTTGACGAAATGCGTTCACGCCGCGAAAGCGCGTGCGTTGCCGGCAGCAAGCGCTTCGAGCGCCGTGCGGTCACGGATGGTGATGATTTCCGGGTGATCGAATGCGATCAGTCGCCCGCGCTTGAACGCGCCGAGGCACCGGCTGACGGTTTCGAGCGTCAGCCCCAGCCAGTCGGCGAGATCGGCGCGGGTCAAGTGAAGGTTGAACGTTGTCTTGCCCTTGCCCGAGGGCGATCGTGACTTGCGGGCGAATTGGCTTGCAAGATCGAGGAGGGCCGTGGCAACCCGTTCGGCAGCCGTCTTGCGGCCGAGCAAAATTGCGTGGGCCTGTGCGCGCAATAGCATCTGCCGCATGACCACATCGATGACCGCAGCTTGTGGCGGTCCGTCGAAAGTCTCGACGCTTGTCGCGGCAAGCGTCATGGCCCTGCAGTCCTGAACGTCAACGAGACCGGACCCGAAAAGTCGCCCCGGTCCAAGCACGTCAGGGATCAGTCGCCGTCCATCGCCAAGTTCGCGGTAAAGGGCGACGCAGCCTTCAACCACCCGAAGTGTCGTCGGGCGCGAGATAAACTTGCGTTCGAGCGGCAACGCGGCTCTGGTGCGATGTTGGGCCATCAAACGGGCCATTGAAGAAAAGAATGGGCGAACTGCCACCCACGACCGTCCTGCTGAACATGGAATGTGATCCGGCCTTGGGCCGGCACATGCCCGTACGAGGGACACGTTTTCCGGCCGCAGACTGATGGAACTGCCGCGCGATGGCGGCAGAGGCTCAGGCTGAAAGACCGGAAGGTGGACCACGTGGCGAGGTGTTTGGAGGAAAGAGCTGGCGATAAAACGTTTCCGTGCGGGTAGGCACGAACAGGTTGATCGACCGAGAGATCGGCCTCCCGGCGGAATCGGCCGGCGACGGCAGCAAGACAGCGGAAGCGAGGCGGCAGAACTCGCATCCCGTTCCTGCATCATGGCTGCCATGGCTGGATTTGCCATCTTCCGATGGCAGGCAGAGAACGGGACTTGTCCCGTCGGGAAGGACGTATTCCGACAAGAGTTCCGCCGGGAGAGGTGAGGCCGCCGCCATCGGCGGCTTGTAGGTGAAACCGGCAAGCAGCAACGCCAGCGCGCACAAGATGCGCACTGCCCATTGCTCGGCACGGCTCAGTCCCTTGGCCATCGACTCCCCAACGTGATCCAAACGTCTGCGCACTACAAGCAGATCCTTGAGTGACGTTCAATGCGACCTCGCACTCGGTGAAGCGGAATTCATAGCCGCTGGTCGGTTTGCCATAGCGCCATACGCTTCCCCGAACAGCTGATATCTCCGAAGATCAGCACGCCAAGCCAGCCGACCTCGCCAGATGCGGGATAAGCCGAAAAACCGAGTGACGCGAAAGTTAGCTAGTGTCAAAGAGCGAGGAATGTTGTGAGCGACAGTCAAACAATCAGTTTCTATTCCGCAATTCGCAACGATCGAGAGGCGCTAGGCCGTCTCGCAGCCGCAAAAAGTGAGTCTGAATTGATCGAGCTGATCCTCGATGAAGCGCGGACGCGCAACTGCCTGCTCGAGGTCGAACAGATCAGGGCAGGTCTTGCCAATCTCGGCAGCCTGGTTGGCAAGGCCGCTGGAAACGATGAACTTCGAGACTTCGAGCTCGAACTTGTTTCCGGGGGTGTCGAATCTGCACGGGAGCAATGGGAGCGCGCCAAAAAGGCCAATGGCGCCTGCTGGTAAGCCCCCTCCAGGATTGGATCACGTTTCGGCAAATCTTGCTTCGGCCGAGGCCGTAACGGCGCGTGACTCCGCTGTGCGACCGCGCCGTGCTGGTTGGTTGAAGGCACCGACGCGCCATGCCTTGCGCGTCCAAAAAGGTTCAGCAAACTCAATGAGTCGGCAAGAAAATCGATCCTCATTTCGCAAAATTCAACGAGAAACCTGTGACTGCTAAACTTGTTTCCTCGTTTATGTTCGGGCTAGTTGCCGCCATAGATGGCCTGGGTACCAGTGTTGCCTTCGCAGCACTGCTCTTCTCCGGCAGTCTCGCCTCAGGCTTTGGAGCTGGCGTCAGCGTCATGCTTTTGAGCTGTGTAATCCTCGCGATCTACGTGTCGTTGCGCAGCCGTTTTTCCACCAGCGTCGCGCAGGTTCAAGAGACCAGCATCGCCATTCTGGCCTCAACCGTGGCCGTTGCGACCAGCTCGATGAGCGCTGCCGGCCCGCAGGAAAAGGTTGCCACGGCCTTTGCAGTCCTCGCCGTCAGCACATTGGCGACAGGCTCCGTTTTCTACCTCTCCGGCCGCTTCCGTCTGGGTACCTTGGTACGGTTCCTGCCCTACCCGGTAGTGGCGGGCTTTCTCGCCGGCTCCGGGTGGCTACTCATTGAGGGCGCACTCGTGATGATCCGCCCGGGTGCTGATCCGGTAAGCCTCATCCAATCACTTTACGATTTCGCCGCGCTCGGCATGCTTTTCCCGTCGATCGCCTTTGCAATCGCCTTGGCGGCCGCCCTTCGCCTGACGCCTAGTCCATTTGCTGCGCCGATTGTCACGCTGGCCGCGATCATGCTGTTTTATGGCGCTCTTGGTCTCACGGGCCTGTCGATCGAAGCGGCCCGTGCATCGGGGTGGTTGCCGGCGATCGCGAACTCCGGTGGTCTTTCCCTCCCATCGCCGATTTGGGTCATCTCGGCCGCAGACTGGTGGGCTGTGATCTCGATCGCGCCTATGCTCGTCTCGCTTCCGCTCGTCGCGATGACTGGTATGCTTCTCAACACAAGTGGGCTTGAGGCAGCGGTCGGTCGCGACATCGATGCGAACGCCGAACTGCGCGTTACGGGTCAGGCAAACGTGGTCGTCGGCTTTATCAGCGGCGCATCCGGCTTTACCGGGCTCGGCATGACGCTACTGGCGCGCCGACTGGGTGTCACGGATCGCTCCGCCGGTCTTGCAACCGCTGCCATTATGGCGCTGGCTCTCCCCTTTGCGACCGACCTTGCCGCCAGCATCCCGCTGTTCGTTGCAGCGGGCCTGATGATCATGCTCGGTGCGGAACTCCTCTACGACTGGGCTATCGCGGTGCGAAAGACGTTGCCCGGGCTCGAATGGGCCGTGGTGCTGTCGATCGTCGGATCGATGATGGCCTTCAGCTTCATGGCCGGTATGGCAGTGGGGCTCGCCGCATCGCTGGCAACCTTCGTCTACACCTATGCTCGACTGCCTGTCATTCGCCTTGCCGCAAGCGGGCGCGACCGGCGCAGCCGGACCGACCGCTCGCCCGCGACAAATCGTATTCTCGATGAGAAGGGCGATCTCATCCACATCCTGGAGCTTCACAATTATCTCTTCTTCGGCACGATGGGACAGGTCGTCGATGCCGTTAAGGAGCGTCTTGACGCCAGTCCGCCGCCTCGCTTCCTAATCCTCGACTTCCGACGCATCGGCGGAACGGATTCGGCTGCGGTTGCTGGATTTGCACGGATCTTCAGCCTTCTGGCCGCTGAGGGGGTTTCTGTCACTCTCTCGTCCTTGCCGCCTTCGGTAAGGGCTATGCTCGACCCGGTTCTGCAATCCGACTGCCATGCCGGAAGAGTGGCGTTTGCCTGTGACCTGGACCACGCGCTCGAAGACTGCGAAGAGCAGTTGATCAAGGCGGAGTGCGGTGAGCACAGCGACAATGATGTTGCCGCCCAGCTGGTCAAAGCGCTCGGGCCTCACCCGCGACTTGCAGCACTCATCAGCTCGATGGAGCGCTTCGAGCGGAAAGTCGGAGAACGACTGATCGCGGCCGGCGAGCAGGCAGACGACATCTTCCTTTTGGGGCGTGGCGTGGTGAGGGTGCAGATCACCTTGCCCGATGGACAAGCCCTGCGCCTGCGCAACATGGCATCGGGAGCCGTGCTTGGTGAAATCGCCTTCTACCTTGGCGAAACGCGTACAGCAGACGTGCTCATCGAAAAAGAGGCCGTGCTGTTCAGGCTGACACGGAAGGCATTGAGATCGATGGAGACGAACGACCCCGAACTTGCCGTTCTCGCCCACCGGCTGTTCGCCCGCGCGCTAGCGGATCGTCTGACCGTCGCCAACCGCATGGTCACAGTCGCAAACGCCTGAGCCGTCCAATCGCCAAAAAATTCACTCGACGTGCGTGCCGCTCTCGGTTTCGTAAGGAACGTGGAGCCCGAGGGCCGCCGCGTTGTGGGGTGTCGCCGTGGGAATTGCATGGCGACCGGCTCAATCGTTTTCGAACAAGATCGCGACGCCGCTGCATCGGCAGACCGTCATCAAAGTAGCCAGTGGATTGGCGCATATTGCCGGTTCCGTGGCATCTCCAGACCATTTGCTTTCTAAAAAACCTAAACAGTTGCAAAGCCTTGCCGGTTGTCGCCAAAAGATTCCAGCCGCGAAAAAACAAACCGCGGCGGCGGCATTCGCCCCAATCGAACAGCGATAGCCTGTAACTCAAACCTGGCACGAGGAGACCGGTCGATGAGGATCGACGCCCTGACACTCGATGGTTCGGCGACAGTCTTTGCGTCCCAAAGGATCCGAGCCGCAGTCGGAATGGTCGGCGTCGTCCACCACGGAAGCACGTTTGGCGGACTTGAGCTCTACGTCATGCTCGCCGAAGCGGAACAGGACGCGAAACTGGACCTCCTGTGCAACGAGCAGGGCGATTCGCTGACGTGCCTCTTTGCGTTGGCCGGTCACGCTTGCCTTGGCCTTTCACGGCTCGAAGCCGGATATGGCTGGCACAATCACGGTTCCGGCACACTGCAAGTGCATTTTCCGGCAAGAACACGCACGCTGGTTGTGGGCTACCGAGCGACTACTTGTTGCATTGCACGCCTGACGGATCTTCCACCTCACGCGCTTGCACTTGAGCGGCCGGCCCTGCGTCGCACGCCAGAGATCTTGATCTCGAACCTCAATTTGCTCGCGACCCCGCCGATCGCCGGCCACGGCAGCGATATCTATCGTTGGGGCAAGCTCCTGGAAATCCTGGCTCTGCATGCGCCAACGCTCGCCTTGGATGAGGTGCGGGAAGGCGAAGGGGTCCTAAGCCTGCGCGAACGTGAGGCCGTGGGACGCGCCGCACAAATTCTATCGTCCCACCTGTCCCAGCCCCCTTCTCTATCGGAGTTGGCCGAGGCAGCAGGTCTCAGCCAGCGTCGTTTGACGCAAGGCTTCCGCGAAAGCTACGGATCGACCATGTTCGGATACCTGCGCGAAGCGCGTCTGTCTGCGGCACGCGTCATGCTGGAGGAGACCGACATGCCACTCAAGCAGATCGCCTTCCATGTAGGGTACGGACACGCAAACAACTTCATCGCAGCCTATCGCGAGCGCTTCGGAACGTCGCCGCGCCGTCATGCGCGAAAGCTGGCCCACGGATAGAAGCAGCGTCCCTTGTGCCGGCGAAGTCATAGAACGAGGGTCGTCGCCTCTCGCGCCGCGAACACGCGGGGCCAACTGCCCCGAGCCGCCTGCTCGATCCGATCCATGAACGCGTCGTCATGCGCCGGATCATGATGAATAAGCCCCAGCCGTCTCGCTCCTGACGCTCGCGCAAGCCGTACGGCATCTTCCCAGGTAGAATGTCCCCATCCCTTGCGGTTTTCATATTCCATGCCGGTATAGGCGGCATCAAAGAGCACGAGATCAGCGCCTTCCATCAGCGCGGTCGCTTGCTCGTTCCAACCGGGCGCGACTTCATGGTCGGTTATGTAGACGAGGCTCCTATCGGCCCATTCGAGCCGATAGCCGGTGCAGCCGCCCGGGTGGTTGAGAGGGGCGGTTCTGACTGTAACGCCATGTCCCGGCGCAAGAGTCTCGCCCGATTCGAAATCGGAAAACCGGATATCGGCAGCCATCGCGGAAAGGGGAACCGGGAAATAAGGTGCCTGCATCTGCCCCATGAGGACCTGCATTACGCCGCCATTGTTCGCCATGCTGCCCGCATGCACATGGATGCGCCAACGTGCGTCGTAACAGGGTGCGAAAAAGGGGAAGCCGCATATGTGGTCCCAATGCGCATGCGACAGGAAAATGTGGCAGATACCGGGCTTCGCCTCGGCAAGCCGACGCCCGAGCGGCATAAGGCCAGTGCCCGCATCCAGGATGAAGATTTCGCTTCCGATCTTCACCTCCACGCAGGCAGTGTTCCCGCCATAGCGTGCGAAGGCGCCGCCCGAGCAGGCGATCGAGCCTCGCACCCCCCAGAATGTCACCGAAGCCGTCATCTGGCGGCCATCACTTCGAGGTCGCTCTGAAGACGCCATTCCAATTTTCGGATGGCGGCTGACGTCTGAGATCGGCGATGCGCTGAGCATAGAGGTCGTAGAGGGCCGAAAACTCCGCAGAAGTGCTTCTGAGGCGTTCAAGACGCGCCTCGGCTTCGTCCCAAGCACCAGTTCGATAAGCCAAGAGCATGGCGTCATGTCCCTGTGGAGCCTTTCCCAGCGTGAAAATGCGCACCGCCTCCTCCTTTCCCTTGACTACGATGAGGTCGAGCTCCACCCCTGCAAGCCCCGCCCGCTGCAGTGTCTCCTCGCTGACCACGATCGTTACACCATAGGTCTTCGACTGCCCCTCGAGACGGGACGCCAGATTAACGGCATCGCCGAGTGCCGAATAGTCGAACCGCCGTTCGGAGCCCATGTTGCCGACAACACAGGAACCGGTGTTGATACCAATGCCAATCCCGAGTTTGACGGGCAGTTCCCGGTTCAGCGCCTCAAGTTCAGCCATCATGGCCTGAGCAGCCGCACAAGCTTGGCTTGCGTGTTCTGGGTCGTCGAGAGGGGCATTCCAGAAGGCCATGATGCAATCGCCCATATATTTGTCGATGGTACCGCCTGCCGCGAGGATCACATCGCTCATGGGCGTGAGAAAGCGGTTGATGAGGCTGGTCAGCTCCTGAGGATTGCCCCTGAAATGCTCGGAGATCGCAGTAAACCCCCTGACGTCGCAGAACATCAGCGTCAGCTCTCGTGTCTCGCCGCCAAGGGCAAGTTGCTTGGGATCGGCCGCGAGCCTCTTGACGAGAGCCGGGGAAAGATACTGACCGAAGGCCGCCGTTACATGCCGGCGGTCGCCCTCGACCTTCAGATATGAGGCCAGCGACCCGGCCATATAGACGAAAATCCCCGCAAGTCCCGGTGTCACGGGGTCGAGAAGCAGCCGTTCGGCAACATAGAGATGCCAGGACGCCGCGCCTGCAACCAGCAACGCTGCCAACCCCGCAAAGGCGCTCCAGAAGGCGTTGGCATAGAACAGCGACGCCATCAGCAGCAGGCCGAGCGCGAGCGTAGCCAGCCACTCAGCTCCTTCCGCCCAATCGGGCCGTTGCAGAAACGACTGCAGCAGGATCTGCTCGATCGCTTGAGCATGGGCCTCGACGCCTGGCATCATCGGGTCCAGGCTGGAAGCTCGGATATCGTTGAGCCCGACTGCCGAAGTACCGATCAATACGATATGCCCGCCGATGAGATCCGGTGGCGCATCGGTGGAAAGCACCTTCCAGGCGGGAACATACCGCGCGCCTTCGGGCCGGGAAAAATGCATACGCAACTCGCCGCGGGCCGTCAGTGGAACTGTGAAATCGCCGATGCGCATGTCCGTGAGGGCGCCAGCTTCAGCCTTCAGGGTGTAGGATCTGGCGCCTTGCGCCACCCGCAGCAATTCGGCAGCCAGACTGGGATAGAGTTTTCCCCGCAAGGCGTACACCATGGGTACGGCACGGACGATCAGTCCATAGGAGGGATAGAAGTCGAACGCACCTGTCCCTGCCGCCGCGTCATCCAATTTGGACAGATTGACGACGGCGCCCTGGAACGAAGGGAGAAAGCCCGCGGGATCCGCTCCGGAGAAAGCAAAGCCCGCCTTTTGCGCCGGCGCTGCCCCATTGGCATGCACGGACAAGCCATAACCCGTGACGACGTTGCCAGCGCGCGCAATCGCATCAGCAAAGCCTGCGTCAGGATCTGGCAGCCGCGCGAGCCCCTCGATTTCGGGATATGCCTGCGCCAGAAATTTGGGAGCGGTGCGGTCTTCCTCGGCGAACACACTGTCAAAACCGATGGCAGCGGCGCCCATTTCGTTGAGCCTCATGGTGAGATCGGCAAGCAGTCGGCGCGGCCATGGCCATTGGCCAAGGCGGCGAAGACTTTCGTCATCAATGTCGATGATGCGAACCGGGACGGATTCGAAGTCGCGCGGCTGAAGCCGCGCATAGACATCGAAAACCATTACCCTTGACCGAACGAGCAATTCACCAGGGTCGAAAGCCCTCCAGACGAGAATGAGGGTGAGCAGACAGGCGGGTGCCAGCAGAATTTTCAAGCGTGAAGACATGAACCGATTGTGTTGACCGCTGCCGGCGCTGCCAATGCGATCGATCCGGAATTCATAGTCCGTGAGGCCCGCCCATAGTTTTCACGCGTTGAGCGTGAAAACGCCTGCCGTCTAGATTGCGAGGCAATCAATCCTTGCGATGGAATCTCATGCGCTACCGTCTTCTGCTCATGGCCACACTGCTGGCTGCCCCCGCCGTTGCCGAGGACGCGCTCTCGGCGGCGCAACTCTTCGAAGCACGCGATGACCCGGAAGGCGCGATTGCAGTCCTGGAACGCCGCCTGATCGCCTTCCCGGGCGATGCGAGCGCGCAGCTGAGGCTCGGGCAAATCTACGAGAGTATTCACTCGGAACAGGCCGCCCGGATCTACTATGTTACGGTCGCCGGCAACGACAGCGCTCCCAAGTCCTTGCAGCGGATCGCGCTTGATCGGCTGCGCGTCATCGATCGGTCCAATCCATGAACCGGCGCCTCGTCTGCACTTTGTTGCTACTGTCGCTGGCGCAGCCGTCCGTCGCGCGCGACATTGGTACCGCAGCGGCGGTTCAGCCAACCGTGGTCGGCGAAGGCGAAAGGATCATCCATCTGAACGCGGCCGTGCGCGCCAACGAGCGGATCGTGACTGGAGCGGAAGGCCGTGCGCAATTGCTCTTTGCCGACGGAAGCGCCTTTTCCATCGGCCCCGGCAGCGACGTCGTGCTCGACGCCTTCGTCTACGATCCCGACCGAAGCACCGGCAAGATTGCGCTGTCGGTGACCAAGGGCGTGTTTCGCTTTGTCGGCGGCAAGCTCTCCAAGGAGCAGCCTGTCACCATTTCGGCCGGCACTGCGACGATGGGCATTCGCGGCGGCATCGCGTTCCTGACCGTTCAGCCCGACCACTCGGTCTCGGCGGCATTTCTCTACGGCGAAGAGTTGACACTGCGCCGAAACGGGGTGACGCGTTCGACGCGCAAGCAGGGTACGGCCATCGATGCGGAGCCGGGCCACGCGCCTCGCACGGCTCGGCCGCTCTCCTCGATCGAGATTGACGATCTGCTTTGTCAATTCGACCGCGGGCCGAAGAAGACCGATCAATTGGCGGAGGTCCCAATCGACCGCAGCAAGCTGCCTGCGAGATAGCTGCCATGTCCCGACAAATCTTTCGGCAGGCGGCGCTTGACCGTCTTTCTTCCCCTGAGCAGTTGGACACGGCACTTCCGCTCGTGAGCGTGAGGGGGTGGGCAGGCATCGCCGTCTTCGGCTTCCTCATTCTATGCGCGCTGCTGTGGGGCGTTTTCGGCTCCTTGCCGTCCAATATTTCGGGCAAGGGGATCCTGGTCGTGCGCGAGGGGCGGGTACAGGAAGCCATGACGTTGGCCTCCGGCGTTCTGATGGAGATCCTCGCTACCCAGGGACAGGTCGTGACCAAGGGACAGGTGGTCGGCCGGATCGAACAGGCCGGCAGCGAACGTCAGCTGCTGAACCTCGACCAGGAGATCGAAGAAAAGCGCGGGGAACTGGCACGGCGCCAGTCCTTGTTTCTCGATGAGATGCGCAGTCGCGAGGCCATCAAGTCAGAGCAGGAAGCGGCTTTGCGCACCAACCTTGAAGCATCCCGCCAGCACGCCGAGTGGCTGGTAAAGTCGATGCCCGGTATCGAGAAACTGCAGATCAAGGGCGTTGTGTCCGCGCGCGGTCTCCAGGATCAGAGGGTTTCGCTCGCCAATGCGCAAAAGCAAGTCAGCGACGTCGAATTGGCGCTCTCCAAACTTGACAGTGATCTCGCCGAACTGCGTCTTTCGCGTGAAACGGCCCTCAAGGAACTGGAGGCGGCCCACAACGATGCGGTACGGCGCAGGGCGCTGACCGAGGCGCGGATGCAGCAGGAAAATCTCATAACCGCACCGGTGGCGGGCCGCGTGGTGGCGGTCAAGCAGGCGGCAGGATCGGTCGTGGCGGCCGGCGCGCAAATCGTTTCGATCGAAACCAACGGTGGTGGGTTGGAGGCCCTGGTCTTTCTGCAGACCGCCGATGGCAAGAAGGTGGTCAAGGGGATGAGGGCGCGCATCACGCCCGACGCCGTGCGCAAGGAGGAGTGGGGCAGCATTCGCGGCGAGGTCCTAGAGCGTTCCGACTATCCGGTCGCAGCCAACGGGTTGGAAGCCTGGATCTCCAACCAAGCCTTGGTTCAGCAACTGGCGGCCGGCAGTCAGCCCTATGTCGCCCGACTGAAGCTGCAGATCGATGAGGACGGTCGGTGGGCGTGGACCTCGGGCAAGTCTCCCCCCATCGTGATCACCTCGGGCACGACCGTCGCGTCCGAGATCACCTATGAACGTCGTCGTCCGATCGATCTCGTGCTTCCTGCGCTGCGCAAATGGTTGAGCCTAGAGCCATGAGCCGTTGGAATGTGGCAGGCACCCGAACGAAAACAACCGCAAGAACGCCGACCATTCTGCAGATGGAGGCCGTCGAATGTGGCGCCGCTTCGCTTGCCATGGTTCTGGCTTGCTACGGTTGCTGGGTGCCGCTGGAGCAGTTGCGAGAGGAGTGCGGCGTCGCCCGAGACGGAACCAATGCGGGCAACATTCTCAAGGCCGCGCGTCGCCACGGTTTCATCGCCAAAGGGTTCCGCAAGGAGGTCGGCCAGCTGTCCGATATCCGCGCGCCCGCCGTTCTTCACTGGAACTTCAACCATTTCGTGGTGTTCGAAGGCATAAGGCGCGGCCGCTACCTGATCAACGATCCTGCCCAGGGCCGCCGCGTTCTTTCGCGCGAGGAAGTGGACGCGGCGTTCACAGGTGTTTTGCTTGCCTTCGAACCTGGCCCCGACTTCGTGCGGCAAGGCACGCCCCCCAGACTCCTGCCCATGTTGGGCGCGCGACTTTCGGGTGCCCGAGATGGGCTCATGATGGTTCTGCTCGCAAGCCTTCTGCTGGCGATCCCGGGGCTCGTCATACCCGCGTTCTCGAAGGTTCTCGTCGATGACATCTTCGGCCGGCAGGCGCAAAGCTGGCTCGCCCCTCTCCTCATTGCCATGGGCTTGACGGCCGTCATCCGCGGCGGCCTCACCTACGTCCAGCAATTTTATCTGGCGCGGCTGGAAGCCAAGCTCGCGGCGGTGGCCTCGTCCCGCTATTTCGAGCGCCTGCTGCGGCTCCCACTTGCGTTCTTCTTGCAACGTCAGCCAGGCGACCTCATGAACCGCGTCGAGGCGGGCGAACGCATGGCGCGGCTCCTGTCGGGCGATCTCGCAACCAGCGCTTTCAACCTGATCTCGGTCATCTTCTTCAGCGTGGCCATGTTGCTTTACGACCCCGTCCTTGCGGCACTG
Organism: Ensifer sp. PDNC004; assembly: GCF_016919405.1. Taxonomy (NCBI): domain Bacteria; kingdom Pseudomonadati; phylum Pseudomonadota; class Alphaproteobacteria; order Hyphomicrobiales; family Rhizobiaceae; genus Ensifer; species Ensifer sp. PDNC004. The sequence goes on along the minus strand of NZ_CP070354.1, from coordinate 757,972 downwards.
GCGATCGGGCTTTCGGCCGCAAACGGCGTCGCCGTCTGGTTCAACACGACACGCGCCGAGGAAGACAGCGCTGCCGTAGCCTCTACTGCAGGCAAGTTGCAGGGAGCCACCGTCGGCACTCTTTCAGCGATCGAGACGATCAAGGCGAACGGCGAAGAGGACGACGCGTTCGCCACCTGGTCCGGCTATCAGGCCAATGCGCTGAAGACCATTCAGCGGCAGATGGCCGCGTCACAGCTCGTTCAGGTGATCCCGAAACTTCTCTCCGGCCTTACCACGGCGCTTGTACTCGTGTTGGGCGCGTTTCGGGTGCTGGAGGGAGCGATGACGGCCGGCGACCTCGTCGCGTTCCAGACCCTGCTTGGAAGCTACGCCACGCCGATCGCGCGGCTGACCCAGCTTTCGACGCAGGTGCAGGCGGCCAGAGCCGATCTTTCCAAGCTTCAGGACGCTTTCCGCTATCCGATGCCAGAGCCATGCGTGCCCGTTCACCTCACCGGAACGCCATCCGGGCGGATGACGATCGAGAATGTCTCCTTCGGCTATGCGCCCCTGTCAGCACCCATACTTGACGATTTCTCGGTTGACCTTCAGCCAGGGCGACGCGTTGCGCTGGTGGGGGGCTCCGGTTCAGGCAAGAGCACGGTCGGACGTCTCGCGGCCGGCTTGACGGTTCCCTGGACGGGTCAAATACGCATCGATGGTCATCCCCTGGCTGCGCTCGATCCGGCGACGAAGGCTCGGCTTCTAGCCTATGTCGACCAGGACACTTTTCTTTTCGAAGGAACCGTGCGCGACAATCTTTCCCTCTGGGATGACGGCCTCCCCGACGACGCTTTGATGGATGCGTTGCGCGACGCCGAGCTGCTGTCGGAGGTCATGGCGCGCGGCGGGCTCGAGGCGCGCGTCCTTGAAGGCGGCACGAATTTTTCGGGAGGCCAGAGGCAGCGGCTGGAGATCGCCCGCGCCCTCACCCGCAACAGCCGTCTTCTCATCCTCGACGAGGCGACCTCCGCCCTCGACGCTCTCACCGAGCAACTCGTCGACACCAATCTCAGGCGGCGCGGATGCAGCTGCCTGGTCATCGCCCATCGCCTCTCCACCATCCGGGATTGCGAGGAGATCCTGGTGCTGGAACGCGGCCGTGTCATCGAGCGAGGAAATCATGACCGACTGATGGCCCTCGAAGGTGTTTACGCAGGTCTGGTACGGAGCCAGTAGTCATGTCGATTTCGAATGTCGCCGCCGCTGTCATCGACGGCCCGGCCCCTCCGCAAGGAATATGCGGATCGCTGCTGGCGTCCATCGGCGTGCCGATGCCGCCCCGGGCCGGCGGCAGCGCGCGAGAAATCCTCGCCAGCGCGGGTATCCGTCTCCGCAAGGTTCAACTGCGCCTGGACTGGCACAGAAGCTCCCAGGGCGCGATGCTGGCGCGCTTCAGGGGACTGGACGCGGCGCTGATCCCCGGGCCGTTCTCGGGCTACCGCTTGGTTACGACGGAAGGCTCGCATCCGGTCACCGCAGCGCTTGCCGAAGAATTGGAGGGGGAGGCTTTCCTGCTGCATGCTCCCCTTCCACCGGACGCCCGTGAATGGCGCGCGCTCGCGCGCTTCGCAACTGCGGGCAGTCGGGCCGACCTGCTCCACATTGCGACCATGGCCACCGCCGGCGCGTTGCTCGCCGTGCTTTTGCCCATCGTCACGCAACTAATGTTCAACAACGCCATCCCGCAGGCGGATATCCCATCGATCCTGCAGATCGGCTTCCTGCTGCTGGCCGCCGCACTTGGGAGCGCCGCCTTCGCCGCGCTCCAGGGATGGGCCGCACTGAAGATGGAGGGCCGGCTCGATCCGCGCGCGCAGACGGCCTTGTTCGACCGGCTGTTGCGGCTCTCGCCCCGGTTCTTCAAATCCTTCACCGTCGGCGATCTGACCACGAGAGCCCTCAGCATACAAAGGGCGCGCGCCATCGCCTCGGCCTCCGCATTTCAGGTGCTCATGGGCGTGGCAACCGGAATACCAAGCCTGATACTTCTCTTTTTCTATGACGCCAGACTGGCGGCCGTGGCGGTGCTGCTGGCCTTGTTCGGCGCATGCGCTCTAACCGTCATCGCCCGCAGGCAGGTCAAAGCAGGACAAGCGGTGGTCGAGAACGGCATCAGCGGCCTGACGTTGCAGATGCTTTGCGGCATGGCGAAGCTGCGCGCGGGACAAGCTGAAGGACGAGCTTTCAATGTTTGGCTTTCGCACTATGCGAAGCTTTTGCGCCTCCGGCATCGCGAACTCGCCTGGGGCAATCTTACCGAAGTGTTCTCGAATACTTACCCGCTCCTGGCAAACCTCGTGGTCTATGGCCTTGCCGCCTATTTCCTGCAGCAATCGCTTGCCGCAGGCGACGCGGCCAAGGCAATGAGCGCCGGCACTTTGATTGCCTTTTCGACCGCCTTTGGCCAATTCATGGAGGCGCTGACGGCGACCGCTCTGTCCTCAACGCAGCTGCTTTCAGCTCTGCCACATCTCTCACGTGCCAAGCCCATTCTCGAGGCACCGCCCGAGGCTGCCAGCCTCGCGCGCGACGCGGGCAGGCTCCTGGGCGGCATCAGCCTCAATGCGGTATCCTTCCGTTACACGCCAGAGACGCCCCTGGTACTCGATCGCTTGAGCCTCGAAATTCCACCAGGAAGCTTCGTGGCCATTGTCGGGGCCTCCGGCAGCGGCAAGTCGACCCTGCTGAGATTGCTGATGGCGTTCGACATACCCGAGGGTGGTGACATCCTATACGATAGCCAGCCGCTGGCGACCTTGCGTGCCGAATCCGTGCGCAGACAGATCGGCGTGGTGCTGCAGCACGGCCAGGTCCTTTCCGGAACCGTCCTTTCCAACATCGTCGGTGCGAGCGGACGCGGGGTCGATGAGGCCCGTCGCGCCGCAACGATGGCGGGGCTCGATCGCGACATCGACGCCATGCCAATGGGCTATCACACCGTCATGCAATCGGGAGGGACAAGTCTCTCGGGAGGACAGCGCCAACGGCTCCTGATCGCCCGCGCTTTGATCAACAACCCGGCCCTGCTTCTGCTCGACGAGGCTTCGAGCGCTCTCGACAACGTGACGCAGTCCCTGGTGATGGACACTTTGGCCACGCTTCCTGCCACACGCATCATGGTGGCGCACCGCTTGTCGACCATAAGGCGTGCGGATCGGATCCTCGTCATGGAGCGCGGGCGGCTGGTCGAGGACGGCACGTTTGACGACCTCATCCGCAAGGGCGGCGCCTTCGCGCGGCTTGCGCAAAGACAACAGCTCTAAGGATCCGCAGCATGCGAAAGGTACTTTATATTCTCGGCCAACTCACCGACCAGGATGTCGAATGGCTGGCGCGAGCAGGGGAAAGACGCCTGCTGCCGCCTGGCCATCTTCTGATCAACGAAGGCGAGGCTGTGCCGGCACTTTTCGTGCTGCTCACCGGGGAACTGGATGTTGAAATTCGGGGTGTCGGCCAGGTCGCACGCCTGCTGCCTGGAGAGGTCGTCGGCGAGATGAGCTTCATCGACAGAGCCCCGCCTTCGGCTTCGGTCGTCACGTGCGGCCACGTTCAGGTTCTCTCCGTCAGCAAGGCCGCCATCGAAGCGCATATCGCCCGGGACCCGGCCTTCGGCATGCGATTCTACCGGGCCCTTGCCACATTCCTTTCCGACCGCTTGCGAGGAACGGTGAGACGGCTCGGCTACGGCAGCAAGAGCGGCAGCATCGCGGATGAGACGGCCGACGAACTGGATGACGCCGTGCTTGAAGGCGTGTCGCTTGCCGGCGAGCGCTTCACCCGCATGATGGACGTATTGAAGGGTTGAAAGCGATCCCGCGAGATCGGCCTTGAGTTCGCTGGCGCAAGCCGCCTCGCGGGGCCATTTGATGCGACCAAAGGCGGACCCCGGCCACTGTGCGCTCGATTGGTGCCCCTGCAACGGTTTAACAACAAGAACCGCGGACCTGGAAGCCAGATCCGCGGTATTGGGCACCGCCGCGCCAAGACGGCTCTCATGAAGAGCGTGGCGAGACGGTCAACCGCGCTTGGCGACGGATTGGTGGGGGCGACCACACGAATCGGTCGGGCCTCGGACCTGTCCGTAGCCACCCGAGACGATTTCCAGTTCCATCTCCGTCAACTCGTCCCCGCCCGCTGCCTGCTGAACGATGGTGCCTAGGTCTGAAAGAGCTGACCTCACAAGCTCCTCAGTCGAAGCAAAGCCGCGTTTCTCGGCCTCATCCATGATGAGCTCAATTAGCTCCGCTTCACTCCCGGCCTGCGCGAAACGATCGAGCGTTTCAGGATCCTTGCGGATCGCGACATAGAATTGAACGCCTTGTGTATCAGTCATCGGTACGCTCCTCTTCAATCAATGGCTTCAGCGCGTGCATGAACCACGAATTGCTCATTTCTTGCACGCAGGCGTCGAAGGACGGTCCCGGTCGTTGTAGAAGAGAAAGGCGCTGAACCCTAAGCCGCCCGACACGATCTCCAGCTCCATCTCACTGAGTTCATCCCCCTTCGAGGTCTCTTCGATAATGGCTGGCAAGTTATCGAGACCAGCCTTGACGAGTTCCACCGTCGGCACGAAGCCGAGCGTTTTTGCCTCATCGAGTATGAGCTCCACGAGCTCTGCCTCGCTCGTTGCTTGACCGAGCCGGGCGAGGGTTTCGGTGTCCTTGCGGATCGCGGCGTAGAATTGGACTGTCTGTTTGTCTGTCACCGGTAAATTCCTTTCTGGGTGGCCTTGCAGGCGGATTGGAGCCCCGAGCAGATCTTCGACCATGGACTCGGCACGGTTCCCACGGGGAGGATGATTGGAAGGAGCGCCTTGCCGGCTTGCTCGGGAGCCAGTTCCGATCACCGTGGCCGCGGTCGTTCACTTGCAACTGAGGGTCTTGGTCGTCCTGTGCTCGACGAAGCTCGAAAACATGGTGCCGCCGGAAACGATTTCGAGTTCCAACTCCGTCAGTTCTTCACCGTTTGCAGCTTCTCTCATCAAGCCGGCAAGATCCGACAGACCTGCACGAACAAGATCGGCAGTCAGCTCGAAGCCACGCGACTGTGCTTCGTCCATGATGAGTTCGATGAGCTCCGCTTCGCTCGTTGCCGCGCCAAGTCGTGCCAGGGTCTCCGCGTCACCCCGGATGGCGGCATAGAAGCGAACGTTATCGCCATTGGTCATGTTGGGTCCTTTCTCGGATCGCTCGGCGTGTTTGCCGATCGCCAGGATCATTGGTGATGCGCTGCGTCGTGAAAAGCGCTGCGGGCTATGACAAGACGGCAGGTGCTATGGAAATTGAAACGGGACGCAGACCATTCATAGTCGTGCTCTGCTATTCATAGTTCGGCCGTCAGGACGCCTTTGCGGGGCCCCCTTATGATCGAGGCATGTCATCCACTCCACGGATCAGCCATGCCCACCGATCTCGATGCCCTGCCCTCAGCACTACCCGAAGCATGGACGGCCTTGAAAGGCATTCTTGATTTCACGGATGCGCAGCTCCGGTCGGAGATAGACCGCATTCGACAGACGCATGCCTGGGCCCTCGTCCAGGACGACAATCTGTGGGGTGATCTCGTCCTGTGGCAACGCCTAGAAGGGGCTCAATCCTTGGACGGCCGCCCCCTGCTCCTTTTCCTCGCGGAAACCACCCTGCCCCTGCCGGAGGACAACTTGCTTGCGGCCGCAGCGGACGCCGGCTTGCATATGCTCACACTCCGGATCGAAGGCAGCGAGGTCAATATGTCCTTGGCGGCGGAAATCAGGCGCCTTGCAGGCCATGGCATTGCGACACAAATCATTGCCAGCGGCGATGCGAAAGCATTCGCCCCTTTGCGTCACCTGCCCACGCCGCGCATCGTACCTGCGGATCCAAGGTCCGAGCGTAGCGAGTGGCGGGCGCTCAATGCACCAGATCTCTACGCTATCCGGTTGAATGCGCTCATCACGGCGCTCCGCCTTCCCTCATCTGCCGCGCGACGGGCGGACGCCCTTTCAAGGGGCAGCGACGCCCGGTCACCGGCCATGCTGACGCGCCTTGGTGAAGCCGAATGCCGCATTGTCGACATCGTCATGGCTAGGAACGCCGTCGATGATGGCCTGGCCGCAACGGCCAGCTTCTACCTCGATCTGCGTTTGAATGATCTGATGGCCTGGGGCGACGTCATCGCTCCGCCGCCGGTTCGATTGGTACGACGCGGTGCGGATGGTCTCACGCTTGAAACCCTGGCGGGGCCAGAGCCCGGCTGCATGCCGCTGACCTACGGCCGCTTCTGGTTTCACTGGTCCATGAGGCGCCCGGACTGGCTCGCGATCGCAGCCCGCGGGACCGATTCTAAGATTGTCGGGTTGGCTCTGTTGTCCGAGCCAATCACTGTTGACGGCGGCCTGGGGCGGCGGCTTTTGTCTCTTTCCGTCGATAGTGCGCATAGACGTCGGGGCATTGCGAAGAGCCTTCTTGCCCTTTCGGCCGAAGCTGCGGGTGAAAGCGGCACGCCGACCTTGTTTACGACCTATTCGCATCACATGGGCTCCCGCACGCATTTCGAGCGGACCCTTGCCGCCTGCGGCTGGACCAGTCCGGAGCCGATGGAATACATGATCGTCGGCCAGGCGAAGTGGGTACGCGCAGCGGAGCGAGAATGGGCGCCGGTTCTCGCCCGTGCGGCACGGCAAGGGTTCTCCATGTCCGCCTGGACCGACGTCAGCGACGCCGACCGCGTGGAAATCGATGCGGCGATCCGATCGGGTGAAGCCCCAGCCGAATGGCATCCGGATCTCTTTCTCAAGGACGGGAACGAAGCCTTTTCGCTCCTTCTTCGCTATCGGGAGAAGATCGTCGGCTGGATCATCGGCGAACGCGACGGCGATCTCTGCGTGCACTATCGGCGCGGGTGCCTCTTTCCACCCTATCGCAAGTACGGGTTTCTTATCGTTGGGCTCTACGAAGCCTGCCGTCGCCAAGCCGCGCTTCTTGGGGAAGACAGCGTCTGCGTAAACTGGGCAAGTGCCGGCTCCGATATGGCCCGTTTCATGGAAACCCGCCTTCGACCGCTCCTGGACGGCACCTTCCTCCATCCACCGCAACTTGCCAAGACACGCTTTGAACGGCCCGGCGGCTATCTCGAAATTCGCTATCTCGCACGCAGGCAGGCCGGTTAGGTCTTCGGTCCGCCTGTCAGCAATTTCATAGTCTTTGCCGATGCCTCATAGTTTGTTGCGCGCATATCGGCTGGTTTGGCAGATATTCTAAAGACTGAAATCAGGACAGCCGCCATGCCCGCCTTCACCTCCGAGGAACTCCGCCGTGCACTCGCCGCATTGCAGGACCTCGTCGACTATGACGAAGAATTTCGGCACGCCGCCCGGCAAGACGCCCGAGTGGCCGTCGAGCAGGCGCTGGGACTGACGCTGCCGGCGGATATGGAGGTGCGTCAGGAGGAGGCTGACGGGCGAATGCGTCTTGCGGCCGAGTGGCGAACGGCCGGTGAACTCAGCGACGACGAACTGGAGGTTGTGACAGCCGGACTGTTGGATCCCTCGACTTCGGCGCGGGAAAAAACCGTGGTTCAGCGGATTTGACGGAGCCACTGGTCTTTGAAGTGCTTGATAAACCGGAGGAGGATTTCCGCACCCTTAGCTACCCAAGGTTCTGGGCATACTGGTCGTCTACGGCTTGTGACTGGCAGGGGATCGTCGCCCGGCAGGCTGGTGGAGGCGCAGTCGGGCTGGCGCTAATGGGCGCAATCCACGAGCAGGGCGGCAAAAGGAGTCGGCGCTTGCTTTCGGTTGCTGTCGCCCGACAGTCCCGCGGCACCGGCATTGGCCGAATCCTTGTTGCCCTTGCCGAAGCCCAGGCGCGCAAGCAGAGCGTTGAGGAGATGTTCGCTCTTTACCCCGGTCGCCTGACATCGCGACCTGCGTTCGAGCGCTTGCTCGCGGCTTGCGGCTTTGAAGCGCCACGCCTCAGCGAGTACACCCTGAGCGCCGAGGTGAAATGCGTGTCCAATGCAGCGAGAGAATGGTCTTTCTTGCTTGAACGTCTCAAGCGAGATGGCTTCCGCTCAGTGCCTTGGCGAAGCCTGTCCGAGGTCGACCATCTTGTCATCGAGGAGACGCTTGCGTCCGGAAAGATCCACTCGGACTGGCGGCCGTACGCCCATCTGGATCAAACGTCCCTCGATTTCTCTCTCGCGCTTTTTCACCGTGGCGATATCGCAGGCTGGATCGTCGGTCGCAAGGAAAACGACCGTCGGGTGTCCTATCCACTTGGTTACGTTTTGCCCCGATTCCAACGTCGTGGTTACCTGGTCGGCGGCATGGTCGAGAGCTGCACACGGCAGGCAGATAGGCTCGGCGGCGATAGTGTGGCGATCTACTGGACGCTTCCCGAAACGTCCATGTATCGCTTCATGGAAAGGCGCCTGCTGCCCCTCCAATGGAAGGGAGAGGCAAACCAGGATGGACCGAGCCTCGCCACGGAGTGCAGGGCTGACATTCGCCTGTTGTCGCTGAAACGCCTGTAGGCCGGTCAGTTCACCTCATCCCTCATCAAGCACCCGCATCCGCGCGCATCCTGGGTAAAGCGGGTCAAGCGACCGGTCTTGCCACCTGCTGATTTTTCCAGCCCGACCAACAATTCCTCGGTCGGAGCGACCGTGCGCGGCAATGTGACAATGTTGGCCCCCGCCGGATCGGGGCGTGTGGTGACAAGAAGCGTCCGGCCACCGTGCGGGTACAGCAGCGGATCGCGGCGCAGATCACCGATGAAGTTGACCGGAACGGGAAGCAGACCGACGTCGGTGACAAGCGGAGAAGGCGACGATGTGGTTTGCGGCCAAAGCGGCAGTCGTGAGGGGGTGGCGGTTGGAACTGCTGCGGCTGGCAAAATGCTCAATAGGCCATTCACCCACGTAATCGCGTAGTTTGAAGAACTCAATCCGGAGGCCGATATGGCGTAGGTTCCGGCATTCTTCGCCCCTTGCGCCGAACCGCCATAGACGAGCGAGCCCGACAGAACCGACGCATCTTCGCCATTGACGAAGCCAGAGTAGCTCACGCCGTTGCCACCGGTATAGCTGGCCCCGCTATACGAGCGGCTGTCGCCATTGGCCGTCACCGTCAGCGCCGCCGGCGTGATCGACAGCGAACCGTCGGCATAGGAAATGCTGTAGTTGCCCGACGAAAGCCCAGAGGCGGAGATCGCATAGCTGCCGGCGTTCTTCGCCCCTTGCGCCGAACCGCCATAGACGAGCGAGCCCGACAGCACCGAGGCGTCTTCGCCATTGACGAAGCCAGAGTAGCTGACGCCGTTGCCGCCGGCGTAGCCGGCCCCGCTATAGGAACGGCTGTCGCCATTGGCCGTCACCGTCAGCGCCGCCGGCGTGATCGAGAGCGAACCGTCGACATAGGAAATGCTGTAGTTGCCCGAAGTAAGCCCAGAGGCCGAGATCGCATAGCTGCCGGCGTTCCTCGCCCCTTGCGCCGAACCGCCATAGACGAGCGAGCCCGACAGCACCGAGGCGTCTTCGCCATTGACGAAGCCAGAGTAGCTGACGCCGTTGCCACCGGTATAGCCGGTTCCGCTATAGGAACGGCTGTCGCCATTGGCCGTCACCGTCAGCGCCGCCGGCGTGATCGAGAGCGAACCGGCAACGTAGGAGATGTCGTAGCCGGCCTGCCCTGAATAGAGCCCTTCGGGTGTGATCGTATAGTTGCCGGCATTGCTGCCGCCCCCTCCGATTATCGCTGTTCCCATCAAGAGACCCAAGTCGACCGCTCCTGCAAAGGAGGCATATGTGACGCCGAACGACGGGGTGCTACCGCTGTAGACCGCGGTGCCCGAATTGGCGGCAACGGTGATTGGCCTCAGGAATGCTGAAAGCAAGGGGCCGGACTGCCCCTCATAGATTCGCCAGATCGTCTTTTGCCCGCCGCTCGATGCCATGCTCCAACCGGAAAACGTTGAAGGCGTTCTCAGTTGAGCGCTCGTGATCGCCTGCCCGGAACCGTTGTCGGGCCCGGTATCGAGAAAGTAGCTGTTCGAAATCGTCGTCCCCGAAGCTTCCCCGATCAAGCCCCCGGCCGTTGCGGCGGAAACCGCGCCGGTCGCGTAGGTATTGGCAACATCGCCACCGATGTCGTCTCCCACCAACCCGCCTGCGCGGGTGACGCCAGTCACGTTGCCGGTGGCATAGGAATCGGCGATCGATCCCTGATTGATGCCGACGAGCCCGCCCGCCGAAGCACCGAAGCCGCTCGCACCATTCGCCGCGACGTTGCCAGTCGCGTACGAACCGCTGACAATGCCCCTGTTACGACCGATCAGCCCGCCTGCGCCGTCATTGTTGGATGTAACTGTGACGCCTTGGGCACCGACATTGACCACTTGCGCTTCGTTTGCGCCGAACCCTCCGCTTGAAACCATGCCGGCCGCGGCACCGACGGTATAGCCGCCGGTGACATTTCCGCCTGAAATGGTGAAATTGCGGATCACACCGTCGCCGCCCACGAATCCAAACAGTCCTACGCCCTCAAGGGTCGGCCTGTTGATGCTCAGGTTGGAAAGCGTATGGCCCAGCCCGTCGAAGATGCCGACGAAGGCGTCCCGACCCTCCGGCTGGAGTGTCCCGCTGATGTTCACGATCGGCGCAAAATTGCTGATCGAGGAAAGGTCAAGGTTGGACCCGAGCACGTAGTGTCCCGGAGTGTTGCCAAGGTTCGACGCGTCGCCGATCGCCTGCAATTCCGCGGCCGAATTGATGATCGAATAGTTGATGGCCGTTCCATCCGACCCCTGTTTCGTCTGGAAGGACGCTGTCGACGCCAGATTGACCTCTCCCCTGACCACGTAGGTCGAGGTGTTGTTGAGGACCGGTGTTGCCTGCCCGTAGCTGAAAACCAGGCCGCCGGTTCCGGTGACGTTGAGTGCACCGTTCACGACAATATCGTTTTGAGCTTCCAGCGTCAGCGTGCTGCCATTGCCCCAGCTGACGGCGTCGTTGACATATATGTCACCTTCCGTGCCCGCGCCCCCGCTTATGGATTGCACGGTCACCGAGCCATTGCTCGCAAGCAGGCTTGTCAGCATGGCGCCGGTCATGTCGCCGCCAGAGGCTGCAATCGTATAGTTGGTGGGATCGATCAGAAAATGACCGGACTTACCGTGGGCGGAGCGGGTCGTAATCCTGGCTTTGTCGGCAATTGTAACTTTCTTGGCGGAGGTTTCGATGAATCCGCCGTTGCCGTGATCCGGGGCCGATGCGTCGAGGGTCCCGGAGACTTTCACTGAACCGCTTTCCATGTCACCGAGGAGCAAGATGCGGCCATTCTTGTTGACCATGCCCTTGGCTTCGACCGTGCCGGAATTGTTGATAACCGACGCCTTGGCCGCGCTTGCGCCCTTTGCGGTGAAGATGACGGTACCGCCTGGCGCCTTTACGGCGCCTTTGTTGTCGACCAGGGTGGAAAGGGTCGACTCTTCGACCTTGACGGAGATCAGTCCATCGCCGCCGAAATCCAATCCCACTTTCGTGCCGGCCGCCAGGGCCGTATCACCGGTGATGGTACCCGCGTTGGTCACTTCCGGCGCGATCAAGGCCACGACTTTGCCGTTGAGGCTGCCGTCGTTGGCAATGCTGCCACCCGTTCCGGAGAACGTGTATTTCCCAGCCAGAAAGTCACCATCGGCGATATCGAGGGTGGAGGCAACAAGCGCCGCAGTGTTCACCTGCGACCCTGCCCCGAAGACCACGCCGTTGGGATTGACGAGGAAGACCTGGCCGTTTGCACTGAGCGCACCTCGAATGTGGCTCGGTTCCACACCGGTTACGCGGTTGAGGGCAACGGAACTGGACGACGGTTGCTGAAAGACCACCGAATTGGTGCCACCGATCGAGAAACTGTTCCAGTTCGTGACCAGGCGGTCACTTGTCTGGTGGACCGTGAGTGTCGAACCCTGCGTGGAAATGCTGCCCGACCCCGAAACGATGTTCCCGCCGGTCGGCAATTCACCTGCAAGGGCCGGTACAGGCAGCGCCGTGCTGCCAAGCAGCGCCATAAGGACGCTCGAACAACGATTGCTCATCTCGTTCCTCCTAAAACCTCATACGGCCCGACAACCAGAGCTGATGGCGCCCCGTCCCGCCGTCGACATTGGTGCCATTGGCACTGCGGCCCGGGTTGTCGCCGAGCCCCATGCCCCAGCCCGCCGTCAGCGAAAGGCTCTCGCGCTGCCAGTCGAGAGTGAGCCCCGCGGCAAAGAGCGCGTATTCGTTCTTTCCGGTGGCCGTGGAAAGCGTGACGCCTCTTGGGCGCGCATTGATTTTCGCGTATCCGCTGTCGAAGAAGCCGCCCAACTGCAACTGGCCCCACTCTTCGGGAACCGGAAGATCGTGGCGTAGTTCCAGCGTGCCAATCGCTCCCGTGTCGGCAGAGGCTTCTCCGACCGGCCAACCACGGATGCCGTAGGGCCCGCCAAGCGCAATTTCTTCCGACGATTCGAGGTTCTTCGACGCCCATTGACCGCTAACACGGGCAAGTAACGTCCATCGGTCCGCCAGGCTCTGTTGGCGCTCAATCCGGGCATTGAAGCGAGCAAAGCCGCCCTCCGTCTTGAGGCCCGCCGCGTCGGCTGCCGCCGAGCTTGTGACGCGGGAGAGGTCAAGTGCGCCGTAGGTGGCGTCCAGTCCCCAGCTCGTCGTCCCGTCGAAATCCCTATCGATACCGCTCACCGACAGCGTGCCGGTGAGAAGGCGCTTGTCGTCGAGCTCCCCTGCCGCCGAACCGTTTCTGAGCGCCTTGCCCGTCACGGCTCCACCCAGCGACAGTTCCGTGGCGCGGTCGCGAAAGACAGGATGGGTGAGACCGAGCACCAGTTGATGCCCGTCTCCATCCAGGCCCGCCGCGCGCCCGGTGTCAGTGACGTCATGATAGGTCAGATAGCTGTAGGCACCATTCACGAAAGTGCCCCCAGTGCCGAGGGGAGCGCTTCCGGAAAAGCGGCCATAGACCATTCCTTGCGAGGCGACGCTCTGGAGGCGGAATTGCTCGCCGTATCCCCAGGGGTCGCTGAAACTAAAAAGCGCATTGGCTTCGGGTTTCCCGGTGCTTGCCGAACCGAAATTGTCCGCCCAGATCTGTCCCGCAAAAAGCGGGACCTCCTCAATGCCGATCGAAACCTTGGAGGTGCCCGGATTGTCTCCCGCTTCCACGCTGGCGCGAACCTTCAATCCCGGTAGACTGTTCATCTGAAGCAGCGCTGCCTCCAGCTGCTGCTCTGTCATTGACGCGCGATCGTTGAGATAACGTTGTTCGATCCCTCTGAGGACCTCGTCCCGAACGCGAACGGACCCGACCCGCACCAAACCGACGTCTTCCACGCGCGCTTCCATGAGGGCTATCTCAACGACACCCTCGGTCACATCCTGTGGAGGCAGAAAGGCCCGCGCAAACAGATGCCCCTTCGATTGGGCAAGCCGGGTTACCTCTGACGTGAGGTCACGCAGACCGGAAAGGTCGAAGGCTCTCCCGGCCGCGGCTTCGACAAGCCGGGTGCGCTCTTCGGGCGACAGCAGACTTGTCCTGCCTGAGAAGATCAGATGGTTGACCTTCACCGTGATGCCGCCGGGCTCGATGCGCTTTGCCTCGGCGCGGACGTCTTCGACGTCCGCAGGTAATGGCTCAGCGCGCGGCTGCACGGACTGCTGCTCGCGGTCGCGCAGGAGCGCGCCGGCATCCTGGGCAAGCGCGGGAAAGCAAAATTGGGCGACAAGTGCTAGTCCGAGAAGTACGACGCGCGACACGGGCACACCTTTCGAAGATCGACGTTTCCCATCCGCTGACATGGAGGCGATGCGCACGGCAATGCACCCGCCCGGCATTCATAGCTCTTGTTCAGGATTCATAGTTTGCGGGCGCCGGGACGGGCCGACGGGCGTCCGCGCGATACCGGGCATCACTTTCCGATCTGGCCTATCCAGTGGCTCCAGGCCGATTGCGGTTCTCGGCCATGTGGTCTCTGTGCGACGGACAGCGCAAGGCCCCGCACTTCCCGCGGTGTCATATCGAACATGCGGCGAAAGGCACGGCTGAAATTCTCAGGATTCGGAAAACCGTGTTTGTCTGCAATCGTCGCGATCGGCACATTGCGGGTCTCGACTGCCCGTAAGGCCGCATGCGCTCTGCCAAGCCGTCGCTCCTGCAGATAATGGGTAGAACCTCCCATCGGTTCAAACATCCTGTAAAGGCTTGGGCGGGACACTCCAAATGCGGCACCAACGCCGTGTGCGGTCAGGGTGGGATCCAGGAGGTTCGCTTCAAAATATCTGCGGACGCGTGAGAAGAGTGCCAAATTGAGCGAGCCGGCCCTCTCCTCGTCGACTTGACCGCAAAGGGCAACCGCAACCAGGTCAAGCAGCGGGCGCAGGACCGCATGCCCGGCTTCGACGGGCATGTCTTTCAAGTTCTGGAAGTAGCTCGCCATCGTGTCACGCAACAGTGCAACGAGCGGCAATTCGGCCGGCAAGACGCGCTCATGGCATTTGTCAGGTGCCTTCAGCAGGGGAGCCAACATACGGCGAGGAACGACCAGGCTGAGATGGGAATGGTCTGTGAAGCTGGTGGCAATCGGCTGCGCCATATCAAGGACGTAAGAGTCTCCTGGACAGGCAAGATGACGCCCCTGGCGGTCTTCACTCGTTCCATCGGTAAAACTGGAGGATGTAGCCATCCATTCCATCGCGAGCGAATTTCCGACGAGAGCGATCAAAGAGCTGCGCTCGGCTTCTCATGAATCCTACGGCAACCTCGCCTATCAGATACGCGTCACACGCAAAGAACCCTTCCTCGACCGATTGCCGCGGACGCGAACCGAAGAGCACGGAGATCTGATCGTGCCACAAGCTAAGGGCAAGAAGTGCCGGGAAATGACGGGAATCGAAACGGGATGAAGGCAATGACATATTGGTAGCGACCAAGCCTCAGCGATACGATTGGGTGTCGTGCGTGGGAACCGGTGTCCATGATCGCTCGCAGTTTGACAAGCGGTTGAAGCCGCTCCAGATGTCTCAAATTTGGGTAGAAATCTGCCATCCGAATGCAGGCCGACAAGCAGCCGATTGGTTTCTCCGCAAACGTGGGCCCTCAGTTCACGTTTCAGTTCCTGACGACAAATTACGTGTGTTCCTGGAGTGCCCTTAGGGCGGACAGATCGGGAAGAGTCATCTTCGATATGCCTGGCTGTTCCCGCGGGTTTAGAAGGCCGGTGGGGCGAGCGCGAGTAAACATTCGAAACCACCTGCGGCTCTGACGGTGAACCGCGCGCCGTTTCTTCCATACCACCGTAGGACCGTCGAATGCGATGCCGCCTCCATTGGCGACCTTCCCAGCCAAACGCTCATCGACATATCGACAGAGGACCAGATTGCTCGCCAACTTACCTGCCCGTGGTCGCCGAGCGGGTCGGTCAGCAGGCCATTGCGCTGTGCTTGGTCGATAGTCCATCCGACCGCTGCGAGTAGCAGCATTACGGCGGACTGCCGGTGAGATGGTACTCGGTGAGCGCCCAAGCTTTCAAGCAATGGCCCGAATGCCGATCCCTTTGGCCAGCTCCAGAGCAATATCTTCCCGCTTTGGGAAGGAAAGATAACGACCCGTTCGGGCTTGCCCCGTGGCGCCAGATATGTTGGTGGCATTCCGCCTGCCTCCCGAAACCAGCGTGGGCCTAGCGGGGCGGATACTCCGGCATCCAACGCCGCCTCCTCGCTCGAACGCCCCAAGGCAACAGCTTGCCAGAAGCGGGCACGTTCCTGACGCTGCCATGCAGATGAACAGCTCGCGACTAGAGGTGACTCCCTTCCGTCTACACCACTCGGTGGGACACGATCCGAGAACACGCCGTGCTCTCCCGTTAGGGCGTTATCCATCTCGTAGTTTCGAGGTTACCGTCCCAGAACTTCTGCAAAGACGGCCGCGAACTGAGGGCGGTATGCTGAGATCAACAAACACTCGACTGACGAAAGCGCATGTGGATTGCGGTAGTGAAGTGAGTAGACGCCAATACCCTTGCCAGCGGGGGGACATGATCGGAATAGACGTGATCGAGCGAATGTCCCTGTCGCGTGCCCAGCCATGTAGATTAGGATAGTCATTGTCGTGCTCGAGATCCTCGATACAAACGGCTTTAAGGCCCTTTATCGCTGCTTCGCATGAGGTCCCATCGCCATCCCTGATATGCGCAAACTTGGTTGCGTACTGCCTGTCGAAGTTGCATTGAGCAAACAGGGCGAGCGAGCCATCCACGTCGTTCCAGATCTGGCAACTGCCAAAGTCCGCGCCATGGGCTGCCACGGCTCGATCAAGTATATCCTCTATTTGAGATACGAAGGATGGTCGGGCATCGAGCTCGGGCCATAATAGGCGCCAAAGCTGTTCGAGAAAGACGAGTTCTTCGCGTGACGCTGCCAGCATCGCTTCCAAAATTGTGCGCTCGCCTTCCGTTGGAACGGTACTTAGCTTTGCTTCGTACAGATGGATGTTTTGCCGAAGGATAAACCGTTGCATCGACAATTCCCCATAACCCTGTTGGTGAGCGATGCATCTGTGAGGAAGGCAGTGATTGCAACTCTTATTTACATCATCAAATGCTAAAGCGCGGAAATTGTGACGTCAACCAAGATAGGGTGAACAATTACTTCAACGAAGAAGAGTGAGTGGCATTGCGCACCGCCGTAGCCTGACCACTCAGGAGACAAGAGATTGCCGCCACCGTGACTGAAGGCGCGCCAAGAGAGGAACGAGGATTCAGCGAGGAGAAGGAGTGGGGGAATCGCGCCGATGCCCATGCGGTAATCGGGTATCCGCACGCCAAACAGAAAGTGCCGATCAAGTTTTTTCGCTCTATTGATGTTTTTTACTTCAATGGTAATGTTGATGATGTGAATGAATGCCCGATGATCACCGCCGCCCAGCTTCGTGCCGCCCGTGCTCTTCTCGACATCGACCAGAAAACCATGGCGGCGATGGCGGGCGTCTCGGTGCCGACCATCCAGCGCATGGAGGCCAGCAACGGGAATGTGCGTGGGGTGATCGATACCTTGGTCAAGGTTGTCGAGGCGCTCGACCACGCAGGCATCGAGCTGATTGGCGAGTACGCCGTCAGCGGCGGCGGCGGGCGCGGTGTTCGTCTCAAAGACCCCGTGAATACCGGCTAGTTTCAGAAATTCCGCGAACGCGGCGCCGACCGGCTGACCGGCCGACGATCCACAAGAGAGGATGGTCATGGTCGCCCGAACTGCTGAGCCCGGCTTTCATGAGTTGTTCACCCCCAAACTTGTCACGGTTCTGCGCGAACGCTACGGCCTCGCGGACCTGAAAGCTGATGCCATTGCCGGCGTGACAGTTGCCATAGTGGCGCTACCACTGTCGATGGCGATCGCGATCGCCTCCGGCGTCAAGGTCTTGTCGAGATCGACCTGGGCCTCCTTCAGCGCGGCTTGGGCACTGGATTTCTCGGCAGGTATCTGGAAGTTGATCTGAGCGACTACGGAATCCTTGGCGGCCAGCGCTGCATCAACAGCTCCTTGCGCGGTGTCGACCATCACCTTGGCCCTCTCGACATCGCGCACTGCGATTGCACTGGAGTTGAGCCGGAACAACTCGGCCCTGGTATTGTACTGATCGAGCGCCTGCTGGAAGGATCCGCGCGCCTGCACGATCTTGCCCTCCGCCTCCCTGAGCTGCGCCTGGGCGACAACCATGTCGGCATCCACCTGAGCGATCTTGCGTCGCTCGGTCTCGATAGCCGCCTCCTGCTTAGTGCTGTCCAGCCGAAACAGCCGCTGACCAACCTCGACGCGCTGATTGATTTCGACATAGGTTTCTGCGACACGGCCGCTCGTCTCCGAAAGGATGGTGACGGTCCGGAACACCGATGTGGCTGCCTTCGTCGAAGGATGGAAGTAGAAGATGGTTGTGATCAGGCTCAATGTCAGGATTACGCACAAGGTGATCCCCCAGCGCAATTCATACCACACCGAGAACAACGTAATCTCGCGGCCAAATCGCTTGCCCTGCACGAAGCGGCGGTAAAGGAGGTCCGGCAGGATTGTAAGCATTGAACAGAGGGTGAGTTCCAGCATCGATCGCCCCTCACTTCTCGTCGATAACCTGGTGATCACTCGCTTCAACATCGACGACCGATTGCGCAGGCGCCATCGTGGTCGCGCTTTTCGGTAACCACCG
Source organism: Ensifer sp. PDNC004 (assembly GCF_016919405.1). Classification (NCBI taxonomy): domain Bacteria; kingdom Pseudomonadati; phylum Pseudomonadota; class Alphaproteobacteria; order Hyphomicrobiales; family Rhizobiaceae; genus Ensifer; species Ensifer sp. PDNC004. Next base: position 739,701 of record NZ_CP070354.1, on the reverse strand, counting down.
CATCACCCACACTCGGGAAACGGCTGAGCCAGAAACGAAGTTCTCGTTGGCGAACAAAGCCCAGGAGTAGTTTCCGGAACAGATCCGACCTATGTCCGTTGATGGTGCGGAGGTACCGCCGATGACCGAAATCCCCGCTGGGCAAGCGCTATCCACACGAAAAGCCATTCAGTACAGCCGCCTTCGACGGGCGGCTGTTTTTCGTCAGTTGGGACCAGGTCTGATCACCGGAGCGGCCGACGACGACCCCCGCGGCATCGCGACCTATTCGCAGGCGGGGCGCAGGTCGCCTTCAACATGTTGTGGGCCATGCTGTTCACCTATCCGTTGATGACCGCCATACCGATCGTCAGCGCCAGGACCGGGCGCGTCACCGGTTGCGGTCTTGCCAGCAACATTGGACAGATCTGGCCCCAAAAACCTATGGTCCTCGGTTTGGTCATCCTCTTGTTCGCAGCCAATACGATCAATATTGGCGCGAACCTGGCGGCGACGGGGCCTGGGTCGAGCTGGCGACGGGCTTGTCGAGCAAGGACCACCGCGATCGAAGCGCCGCGGTGATTGCCGGCAACAGCTTACCCGTGGGCGGAAATGCCATTCGATCCGCAGACCTGAGTATTGGCGACCTGATGAAGGAACTGGCAGTCATTGGCCACCTCTTGGATATCGACGTCATGCAAGCCGGTCATAATACCCTCGATCGTCGGATGAAAGAAATTAGAAAGGCTTTCAAGGCGGCGTCGGTGAGAACAAGACAATCCGTCTAAACGCTCGATGAACGTTGTCGACCTAGGCGGCGGCCGATCAATCGGAGGTCGCCCACAGTTCCCGAACCTATGACCGGTCGCCTTTTCCTGGTGGGTGTTCAGCAGGAGACTTCGTGCGGTTTGGGCAAGATCTGTGTCCGCCGCTAGCGTGCCTAGCCGCAAAACAAAGGCGACATAGGGCGCGCTTGCGAAACGTCTTCCGAGCTTTGCAACTTAAACCCTCCGCCTCATAAAAATCCAACATTCCCACGTTGTACCAGTAACCCGAAATTAAGCATAGATGAATATTCTTATGCTCAGTCGCTTCAAGCGCAAAGCGGAGTTTACGATGACTATTCAGGCAAACAATTCTGACCTGCAAGACCGCCTCGATTTTGTAGGCCTTGATGAACGCCAGCGCCGCAGCTTAGCCAATGTGCAGCCCGTAATCGGCACGGCTATCGGTCACGCGCTCGACGTGTTTTACGCTAAAGTAGCGAAACACCCGAAAACAGCAAAATTCTTCTCGAACGATGCCCATATTGCGCATGCCAAAGAGCGCCAGGTCAAACATTGGGAGATTATCGCCTCCGGCAAGTACCAGACTGACTATGTCGAGGGTGTGACCATAGTCGGGCGCGTTCACGCTCGGATCGGGCTCGAACCCCGCTGGTATATCGGCGGATACGCCATGATCCTGGATGGCATCATTCGCGCCGTTGTTAATCAAGAGTTCAAAGGGCTTTTGCATGGTCGCAAAGCGCAAAAGGTCGCAGATGATTTGACGGCGGTGGTGAAGGCCGCCCTGGTCGACATGGATTATGCCATTTCGGTCTATCTCGATGCACTTGCCGATGAGCGCGCCCGTCTGGAGGAGCAACGAGCGAAAGAAAAAGAGGAGCAGGATAAAGCGCTTTCGGCACTTGAAACTGTTCTCACGCGGCTGGCAGGCGGCGATCTGACGTCCGAACTGAACGACACGCTCGCGCCGAGCTTCAGCGGACTAAAAAAGAATTTCAACACATCGGTCGCCGCGCTCGATCGCGCTATGCAGGAGATCGCTTCGTCGGTTGATCAAGTCCGCTGTGAGGCCGCCGAAATCGCTTCTGCCGCAAATGAGATTGCCAGGCGGACCGAGCATCAGGCCTCAGCGCTTGAGGAGAGCGCAGCGGCGCTCGAACAAATCACCACCATTGCCGGACAATCAACCCAAAGAGCCCAGGAAGTCCAGACCGTTGTTCTGGAATCAACGGTCGAGACGAACCGCTCCGGACAGGTCGTGAAACAAGCCGTCGCGGCCATGGGGGATATTGAAAGCTCTTCGCAGAAAATGACCCAGATCATTGGAGTCATCGATGAGATTGCGTTTCAGACAAATCTGCTGGCGTTGAACGCTGGTGTGGAAGCGGCTCGTGCCGGAGAGCAAGGCAAGGGCTTCGCGGTCGTCGCGCAGGAGGTGCGGGAACTTGCGCAACGTTCGGCTGCCGCCGCAAAGGAGATCAAGGAGCTGATCAACCGCTCGTCTTCAGACGTCGTACGCGGCGTGCAGTTGGTCAACGAGACGGGGCATTCGTTATCAAACATCGGCGATCGCGTGGCTTCGATCAACAACAGCATCAGTTCGATGGCTCGATCTGCTCAGGAACAGGCGTCGGGAATCGAGGAGATCAATTCCGCGGTCCGTAGCATGGACCACATCACGCAGCAGAACGCCACGATGATGGAAGAGACGAACGCATCTGCCCAGACGCTTTCACAAATCAGCGATCGACTAGCGGCGTTGGTTGGCCGTTTCCAAACCAGCGACGCTGGGCGGGGCCAAAAGGAACGAGCGTGGCATCGACCCGCTGCCTAGCGGTTTGATCGTGGTCAGGACTTTCATCTCCCCCTTGCCGGCATCGGCCTTCCAACGATGGATATCTGAGCGACTGTCCCTGCAAGTTCGTCCGCTCTGACACGGAAAGGTGGTGGCTCGCCACCACCTTTCTTGCTGTTGGGCATCTGAAGCGACGCCCCCCGGAGCGCGACCTTATCGGATCGAAGCGGTCTCAAGCGTTCGGAGGGTGAGACGAAAATGCAAGCTGACGTTTGCGGTCGTCGGCATCCAGCCAGAACGGGACAAACTTCTTAGCGGAGGTCGTTTTTTTCTCCCGATCCGTTGCCGACGGCTCACAAAACGTGCGTCGATCGGCAGGGAGAAGAATCCGGGGCCACCATACCGATCGCCACACATCCCAGACGGGCATGGCCGAACTCGAGGTCACGAAGTTCGTGTCGCAAACCCCGTGTAGCTGAGCCTGCCCACCCTCACCTCCCCGGCCGCGCCAACGATCGGGCAATGTCGATGATGTCGTCACGGGAGGCCGTTGGGTCCTCCTTATTCCAGGCGACGCCAAGCCCGATCTTCAGATCGACACCGCGCACCGGCTTGAGCTCAAAGTTGCGGTTCGGCAGATCCTTTGTCCATTCCGGCACAAAGCCGATGCCAAGGCCGGCTGAGACCAGCGATACCAACGAGAAGGTGTCGTCACAGCTGTACGCGATGTTGCCAGCCAACCCATGGGTGTCGAACATCTCGGAGAAATACCGCTCCGAATACGAGAGGTTCTGACGGGAAAAGGCGATGATCTTCTCTTCCCTCAGATCCTCGATGTCGATCTCGCTGCGAAGCGCCAACGGGCTCGTCTTTTCGACTGCCAGCAGATAGCGCTCATGCGCAATCGAGAAGAAACGCAAGGAGCCAATGTTTTCGACCGGCCGGATGAAGCCGAGATTGATCCGGCCGTTTTCCAATGCACGGATGATGTCGCTGGTCGAGCCGCTGCGCACGTGTAGCGACACATCCGGGAACTTCCGGCCGATGCGCGACAGAAACGAAGGCAGCACGCCGGTTGTTGCCGGATAGACGGTTCCGATCCTGATCGTGCGCGCAGCCTTGCCGGCGACCGACCGCGCCACTTCCGCCGACAACCCGACGTCGCCGATGATCCGGACCGCGCGATCGTAGAACGCCTCCCCTGCTCGCGTCAGTTCCACCCGCCGCGTCGACCGATCAAGCAACCGCACACCCAACTCCTTCTCCAGCGCCTGGATGTGCGAGCTCAGCGCCGGCTGGGCGATGTGCATGCGCATCGCTGCCCGATGGAAGTGCAGCTCCTCGGCCACCGCAACGAAATAGGAGAGCTGACGGAGTTCCATAGAAACCACCACGTTTCGTTGTCATAAAATACCACGTATCGTACATAGACCCGTGTTGTTTGTCATGAACAAAATGTGGGCATGGAAACGTTTGCCCTAAACCTAAAGCGCCGCGCTGAACAACTCGGGATTTCAAACGCGGAGGTCGCTCGCCGCGCCGGGTTGAGCGACCGTCGATATGGAAACTATGTCAGTGGGGTGCGTGAACCGGATCTGTCCACTTTGGTCCGAATAGCCGACGTGTTGGGCAGCAGCGTCGACGAATTGCTTGGCGTAAACCCCACCGATAACACGATCCGCACAATCGAAGAGCAATTTCAGGATCGTATCACCGTCGCGCTTAAGGCCTTGAAAAGTGAAGACCTCCAACGACTGGTCCTCATGATCGAGGCGCTCGCATCTGCCCCGAAGCAGCCGACATAACCCGTTCCCGACGATACATTATGCGATCGTATTGGCCCAAAAAGTGAACAACACAGCAACGAACGAAAGTAATGAGGCTGTTCGTGAGAGTTGTCGATTTCCTGATCGATGTTCTTAGCGCATTGGGGGGCAGTGGGCCCAAACCCGGTCTATGGAAAAACGTTGAGCGCGTTCTGGTCGTCGTAGCCGCTTTGGTGCTCTCTTCTGCGCTGTGCGTCATCGTTGCCGTTAAATTCTTGGTGTAAATCAATCACCGCACTGATTCGCAGAGGCCGCGCGACGGGATGTCCACCCGTACCTGCGCCTTCGTGGCCTACAAGGACCGCAGTCGCATCGCGCGGATATTCAACCGGCTTAAGCAGTTCCGTCGTGTCGCCACCCGATACGACAAAACCCGAGAATCCTTCGCCGCCTTTCTCGTGTTGGCGACCGCGAAAGTATGGTTGCCCCACTTGCTCTAATTCGTGAGTTGTGCGTCTTAATGGAGACGCACCAAAGCTGCTTTGCTGGAGGCAAAGTCCGCTATGACTTCAATCATTTGGCGCCGAGCGAAAGAATTGATCGCAAGCGGGAATGCAGCGGACGCCATCAAGATTTATCTTTTCGTGGCAGATGGCGACCAATCGCTGGATGCCAGATATCTCGGAGGGCGACTGGGCCAGTGCTATGAGAACCTTGGCGACCTGCATGCCGCAAACTATTGGTATGGAAGAGCGGTAGAAGAAAGTCCCGACGTTCACGCTGGCCTCTGTGGAAGCGCGTAAAAGGCTCCACCCAGTCAGCATCGATCCTTTACTGGGGGGCGCAGAAAAGTAGCGCTAGCAGCGCGACCACGCGCCGAAAACTACTTTGTCAACAGGACCTATTGTACCGTTTCCCTCGTTGTATTGCATTGCATCCCTCCAAGCACATGCCATTTCAGTACCCATTCGTCCTTAACCAACGATCGTAGAAATCTCGATCGACTTCCTGAGCCATGGAGTCCAGGCGAGATGATGCGCACTTCCCTGGATCATAATATAATTCAAGTATGTATAACTTACCCAGATTGTTAGAGTATAATTGCGCGACGCAGTTTCTTGTATTTCTGTTGAGAGAAAATATATACCATACCTCTTTTTCGTCTCTGCAGAAAATACGTCTGTACGACCGGGGGTTTTCAGCAATAATGTCGCTATATTTATTGCTGAAAAATGAGGAGGAGAATGCTACTTCATCAAAACCGGTGCAGGAAATATCCTGTGCACGTTCGCAGCCCGCTAGAAGCACGCTCACCAACAAAGCAGCCGAGGTTGGCGCGCGCAGTTTCCTGAATTCAACAGCCTTCACCTTATGCAACTTTCGCCCGGACATGTTGAGACTGCTTCCTAAACCGGTTGGCATAAGTTGCCCTCACCTTTCCTTCATCGCACTCGATGACACCTCCGCCAGCGGCGAAAACAGATATTCGAGGATCCGGCGCTGACCCGTTTTCACTTCGATGGTGACCGCCATGCCCGGCGACAGCGGAACAGCTTTGCCGTCAATGACGATGTCGCTCTCGGCCGGTTCGATGACGACGGGATAGACGAGGTTCTGCATGCGCTGTGCATTGCTAAAGGGAACTGAGGTCTGCAGGTTCGTTGACGACATCTCTTCCGTCTGTCGGGCATCCGGTTCCGGGATCGCGTCGGTCGCGACACGGGTGACCTTGCCATGAAGGATGCCATAGCGGGTGAACGGGAAAGCCTCGACCTTGATAACGGCCTCCTGACCGGCTTCGACGAACCCAATGTCGCGGTTCGGCAGGTACGCTTCGATCTCGAGCTTTTGGCTCGTCGGAACGATGCGCATCAGTTCCGTGCCGGGTGACAGCACCTGGCCGACCGTGGTGATTGCGGATGCCTGGATCACTCCCGTCTCGGGGCTCCTGATCGTCATCGCCGAAAGCTTACGGTTCGCTTTGGCAAGTTCCTGGTCCGTCTGGTCGGCTTCCCTCTGCGCTTCGGTCAGGCGCTGCGTGTTGTCGGCAAGAAACAGACTAAACTGGCTTGCCACCTCGCTTTTGATTACGTCGAGAGCGATCTCCGCTTCTTTGGCCTCACCCCGCTGCGAGGCAAGGTCACGCTCGGCTTCCTGCAACGTCTCCTGAGCGTCGATCATCGCCGCCTTGCTGCCTGCTTCCGCATCGACAAGTTTGCTGCGCATCGTCACGCGTTGCGCCAGCGTCGATACAAACACCTGCTGCGCGGCGATTGTCCCGGCCAACCGCTCGGTCTGTGCCTGCCCCTTGCCAAGCTGAGCACGCAGGTTCGCGATCGTGCTGACGAGCTTCGCGATCTCGGCGGCATAGACCCGCTGCTCACGCGCCTGGATGATTTCGCTGGTCTGTTCGGAAAACTTGATCGCGCGGTTCGAAGGGCCGCTTGCCCTCTCCCAAGCATTTGCCTGTGCCCACATGCCGACGACGTCGTTCAGGGTCTGTCGCCGAGCGATCTCGGCCTGAAGCGCTTCCAGGCGGAGGGCTAGCGCCCGTTCTTCCGCCTTGGCCGTGGTCGGGTTGAGCTCGATCAGGATCGCATCCTTCTCCACCCGGGCGCCATTGACAGCGTTGGTCGCGATCACCCTGCCCGGTTCCTCCGATTGTACGACCTTGACGCGACCGATCGGCTGGATCTTGCCCTGCGCGGTCGCGACGATGTCGAACTTGCCGAAATAGGCCCAGATCAGAGTGAGGGCCGCGAGCAGGCAGATCAGCCAGATCATTGTGGCACGCACCGGCGAGGCCGGCGTCTCCAGTATCTCGATTGCCGCAGGCAGGAATTCCTGGTCGGCACGACTGACCGGCTTTTTTGGGCGTGGCTGATGCACGTTCATGCCCGCACCTCCGCAGTCACGTCGGCCATGCCGTTCTGCAGACGCCAGAGATGCGCATAGAGCCCGTCGTTCTTCGCGAGCAGCTGGTCATGCGTGCCGACCTCGACGATGCGCCCCTCCGACATGCCGATGATACGGTTGCAGGAACGAACGGTCGCCAGCCGGTGGGCGATGATGATGACAGTGCGGCCGCGCACGATCTGGCGCATGTTGGCAAGCACGATGCGCTCGCTGTCATAGTCGAGCGCACTGGTTGCTTCATCGAGGATCAGGATCGGCGGGTTAGTCGACAGCGCTCGGGCAATAGCAATCCGCTGCCGCTGGCCGCCGGAAAGGTTGGCACCGCGCTCTTCGATCATCGTGTCGTAGCCGTTCGGCAGCTTCGCAATGAACTCGTCCGCACCGGAAAGGCGCGCAAGGCTGATCACGGCTTCGCGCGACATTGCCGGATTAGAGAGCGCGATGTTGTCGTGGATCGTGCGGTTGAACAGCAAGTTCTCCTGCAGCACGACGCCAACATGCGAACGGAGCCAGGCGGGATCGACCTGGGCGATGTCCTGGCCGTCGACAAAGACCTGCCCGGTGTCAGGAATGTAGAAGCGCTGCATCAGCTTAGTCAGCGTCGACTTGCCCGACCCGGACGGGCCGACGATGCCGATCACCTCACCGGGCTGAATATCGAGATTGATCACCTTCAGGATCTCCGGTCCGTTCGGAGAATAGCGGAAGCTGACATTCTTGAAGGCGATGGCGCCGCGCGGTTTGGGAAGCGCCACCGGCTGCAGCGGCCGCGGCTCGGCCGGTGCGTTCAGGATATCGGCCAGGCGCGTCACCGAGATTTGTACCTGCTGGAAATCCTGCCAGAGCTGCGACAGACGCAGGATTGGTTGCGAGACCTGGCCGGCGATCATGTTGAAAGCGACGAGCGCGCCGACGCTCAAACTGCCGTCGATGACCGCCTGCGCGCCGAGCATCAGAAGAGCTGCACTCGTCAGCTTGTTGACGTACTGGATGGCGTTCTGGCCTTTGGCAGCCAGCATCGCGGCCAGAAACGACGACCGGACATAGGCCGCCAGCCGCTCTTCCCATTGCGATGCCACCACGGGCTCGATCGCCGAGGCCTTCAGGGTCTGCATGCCGACGACAGACTCCACCAGCAGCTGCTGGCTGTAGGCGCCGCGGTCGAACTTCTCGTCGATGCGCTCGCGCAGGAACGGCCGGATCAGGAAGCCGATCGCAACGTAGAACGGGATCGAGGCGACCACCACCCAGGCAAGCGTCGTCGAATAGGCAAACAGCACCGCGATAAAAACGAAGGTGAAGATGAAGTCGAGGCCGCTGAACAGCCCCTGCCCCGTCAGAAACTCGCGGATCGTCTCGAGCTCGCGCATGCGCGCGACCGTCTGGCCGGCGGCCCGCGTCTCAAAATAGCTGAGCGGCAGATTAAGCAGGTGGCGGAACAGCCGGCGGCCGAGCTCAACGTCGATACGGCTCGTCGTATGGGTCAGCGCATAGATGCGCAGATACTGCAAGAAGACATCAAACAGACCGATCGTGACAAGTCCGACGACGAGGACAGTCAGCGTCGAGTAGCTGCGATGCGCCAGAACCTTGTCGACCACCACCTGGAAGAACATCGGTGTCACCAGCGCGAACAGCTGGATGAATAGGCTGGCGATCAGCACATGACCGAGGGAACGCCGATAGCGCCAGATGGACGGCAGGAACCAGCGGAAACCAAACACTGTCGCCGACGCGCCGGCGCCCAGAAATTTGCGCTGCAGCAGGATGAAGCAACCGCCGGTCAGCCGCAGCAGTTCGGCGGAATCGACCTCGCGTGTTTCCATCGTCGCGGGATCGACAAGCCGCAATTCCCCTGATGACGTCGCTCCGGCAAAGATCGCAAAGCCGCCTTCGACCAGGCAAGCGATGGCCGGCGTTGGCAAGGCCGCGAGCCGCGCCGAGGACACAGCCGACACATGCCGCGCCTTCAGACCGACGAGTTTGGCAGCCCGCAGCAGATCGTCGGGGCCTGCCGGTTCACCAAGCGCCAGTTGTTTGGCGATGACTTCGGGTTGCGCGGCAATGCGATAGAAGCCGGCGACGAGGCAAAGGGCTCGAAGGCCGGAATCAATATCCACCGCTTCGGGCTCCGAGGCGACAGGATGAGGGGAGCCGGTAGGGGCGTTATCCATGTTAGGGTGGCTTTGGCTGAAGTGAACTGGAACGTCACCGCCCGCCGAGTGACAAAGTCTCGGCGGGCGGTGCAGCAGGAATCAAGGTTAGCGTCAGGCTGTCCCCAGCTCAAAGCTTGACGGACGGGTCGTAACCTTCACGTCGCCAACAAGAGCCGTCGTACCGTTGCCCTTCAGATAGCTGCTCGAGCCCGTGATCGCCGAACCGTCGGCGAAGTCGCGTGCACCTGCAGCCGACGGGACGAGTCCGATCAGGCTTATGTCTGCCTCAGCCAGGGTCCGAAGTTCGCCAGCCTCGGAGACACCATTTTGATTGGTGTCGCGCCAAACTCGGAATTCGCTCCAACGTGTGTCGCCCGCATCGAGCTGGTTGTTGCCGTTGGTGTCGAACACCAGCCGCAACGCCTCCAGGTCAGTGATGTCGGCCTGCTCCTGCGCCAGTTCATCACCCGTCTTCCACAAGGTGAACGCCAGCTCCTTGGCCTGGTTGATCATCCCGTCCGGCCCTGCACTGCCATCGGCCGCAAGGTCGATCGTCAGCCAGCCATCGTTTGGACCGACCCAGGCGGTGCCATCGGCAATCCCATCGCTGTCCCAATCGAACCGCGGACCATTGCCTGCTTCGAACTCAGCGGGCGAAAACATCCTGAGATCGATATGGTTGTCACCATCCAGATCAAGGATGACCGGTTTGCTCACCATCCCAAAACGGTTGGCAACATATTGCGGATACATGCTGAGAACGGCTCGGTCGTCGTAGTTCCAGCCGACGTTGCGGAGTGTCCATATTACATCCGGGGGATACCTGGGTCTCGAACGATCGTTATCTCTGTCGATCAGATTATAGGTATTGCGGGCGTAGGAACGCATTGCCCCAATGCGGTCGCCTTGTATCGTCGCAAACAGCTGTTCATTGAGCGCCGCTAGATCCGACTGCGCGCGCCCGTCAAAACGCTGGTATCCGTCATGCGGCGCGCGCCCCTCGGCATAGCCATTTTGCCGCCAATGCTCGAACGGATTGAGACCAGCGTTCCTGACGTCCGCGTTCTGCTGCAGATAGTAGTTGCCGTCAAACCAGGCATTCGGCCGGCGCCCCTCCTTCCAACCGAACTGGTTGTAATGATCGATCGCCGGCGCATGCCAACCGTTCGCGATATCTGGATTCATCGCGAGGTAGTAATTGGGATCGAAGGTGGCGAGTTGGCGAGCCGTACCCTGACCGTTGGCGCGTGTCTCTACGAAGGAACCGTCATCGCTCCGCCTGTACTCGGCTGTGACCTCGCCTTGAGCGTTGAGATATTGTTCGACATACGAATACGGTTGGGCGTTGGTAGGATCCCAGTACTTCGCGTGCCGCGAGTTGTCGGCCTGATGGGCCGTGGTTGAGATCAAAGCCCCGCTTGGATTCTTGACCTCTACGAAACGTGCCCAGGGCTGATTGTTATAAACGTTGTATGTCGTTGTCTCCGTCCAGCCGTCATCCCAGCGGTTCATCTGCCACTCGACGGCGTTCGCGCCGTTGACCCGCTGTTCGATATACGACCAGGTCTGGTTGTTGTTGCCGTCCCAATGCTTGACGAAGCGCGAGTTGTCGCCTTGATAGGCGGCCTCTGACATCAGCGCGCCGCCAGCGTTCCTGGCTTCGACAAGCCGGGCCCAGGGCTGATTGTTGTAGAGGTTGAACGTCGTCGTCTCGCTCGAACCATCGTCCCAGCGGTTCATCTGCCGCTCGACGGCATTTGCACCATTGACCCGCTGCTCGATGTAGGACCAGGTCTGGTTGTTGTTCGCATCCCAGAGCTTCACGAACCGCGAATTGTCGGCCTGATAAGCGGCTTCAGAGATGAGCGCCCCGCCTGCGGTTTTTGCTTGAACCAGACGTGCCCACGGCTGGTTGTTGTATACATTGTAGGTCGTCGTCTCCGTTGACCCGTCATCCCAGCGGCTGACCTGCGATTCCATCGCGTTGGCGCCATTGAAGACCTGGGTGATCTGCGACCAGCCATGCGCGTTCGCCGGATCGAAGGCTTCCACCACCGACGAGCCATTGTCATTGATGGTGGCGGTCTGGGTTATGCGGCCCTGTGCATCGACGAGATGCTCGCGTCGGATCCAGGACTGATTGCTCGCCCAGTCGTAGTCGGTTCTCGCAGTCATCACGCCTGCGGCCGAGAAGATCCGGGCTTCATAGAGCTGACCACCGGGCGAACGGTAGTAGAGGTCCGTTCTTGTGTTGTTATCGTGGAACTGCTTTTCCAAAGTCTTGACGCCCGCCGTATCGATGGTCTGCTCGACGCGCGACCAGGCGTTCTGATTATAGGGATCGTAGATCACCGCTCCGGATTCGCGGCCAGCGCCATCGTAATACGTTCTCGACAGCAGATTGCCGTCGGCGGCGAAGTTCTGCGCCTCCTGAATGACGCCACCTGCCGCTCGGAAGATCACTTCCGTGCGGGTGCCGTTGTCGAAGAACTGCTTCTCGAGTGTCTTCACGCCTGCAGCGTCAAACGTTTGCTCAATCCGCAGCCACGTCTGCTGGCTCAGCGGATCGTGGATGACCGTGCTCGTCTTTCGTCCTTGCGCATCGTAGACGGTGAGCGAGGTCAACGCTCCATTGGCGGCAAAGGTCCGGGACTCATAAATGAGCCCGCCAGCCGCGCGATAGTAGAGCTCCGCCCTAGTGTTGTCGTCGAGGAACTGCTTCTCAAGCGTTTTCACGCCCGCCGTATCGAAGGTCTGCTCGACGCGCGTCCACGGCTGCTGGCTCAGGGGGTCATGGAGCACGGTGCTTGTCCGGCGCCCCTGTGCATCATAGACCGTTACCGAGGTCAGCGCCCCATTGGCGGCAAAGGTCCGCGACTCATAGATCAGGCCGTCGGATGCGCGATAGTGGAGGTCCGCCGTGGTTCCGTCGTCGAGGAACTGCTTTTCGAGCGTCTTGACGCCAGCCACGTCGAAGGTCTGCTCAACGCGCGACCACGTTTCGGCGTTGGCCGGATCATGATGGGTGGCGCTGCGGATGATGTCGAACGCGTCGAACACCTCTGTCACACGAACCGCACCCGTGGCCGCCACGTAGGTGGTGCGGGTCGATGTGCCATTCGTCGCTCGGGTTTGCTCCTCAAGGGTGCGCCCCGCGCCATCCACCGTCTTGCTGCGGAGAATGTTCCCGAACGAATCTACCGTGGTCTCAGCACTCTTGGTCACCGCACCGGTGTTTTCCCTGGTCACGGTTGTCCGTTCGACGCCGCCACTGCTGCGCTTCGTCGTGGTCTCCACCAGCTCGTAGAAGCCGTCGTTGTTGGCGTCTCTTCTAAAGAGGCTTACCGCCCCATCGTGGCTGACCTCATAGAGACCACGCGACTTGACGCTGCCGTCGCCGTTCGTTTCGACGACGGTCGTGATGACGCTGCCGTCGATCCGAGTCTTGACGTCCATCGAAACCTCGAAGCGACCGTCACCATCGACATCGATAGCCGTGGTCTTGACGAGGCCATCCGCCGAAGTGGTCGTCTGGGTCGCCGCGGGAACCTTGTCGTTCCAATAGGTTTCGTCGTTCTGTTTCTGGTCCGCCTTGCGCGCACCCACATTGTTGGTGACCGACGTCTGTCGCACACCGGACGAAAGGATGGTCTCGCGCACGGTCTGATCAACGACGCCGTCGCCGTCCACATCCGTAGTTTCGACGTAGGTCTTGCCGTCAGCGCTTGTGGTTTTGGTCGTCTTGGAGCGGAGCTTTCCTGCCCTGAGATCGGTCTCGGTGACGACGATCTCACGGCTGCCGTCGGCAAAGTATCCATTCTGCTGGGCTTTCCGTGTATCGATCGTGCCGTCCGCGTTCCGGTCAATCTCAATCACCGAAGACAGCCCGTCCGGAGCTTCCGTCGTGGTCATTCTGCCCGTCACCGTACCGTTGGCGAAATTCGTCAGAGTTGAGACGCGACGACCATCGACGATGGTCACGGTTTGCTCGCTCTGGTCCACCTGGCCGTCGCCGTTGGTGTCTCGTTCGATCTGCACCAGGCGCTTGTCGTCAGAGACAGTGGTCGTAATCCGTTCGATGAGCTGGTTGGCCCCATTGCGGATGCTGTCGATCCTGACCGTGCCGCCGTCCGCCCTTTCCCGTGTCACTGCCACGGTCGTGCGGGCCGCGACACCGTCGATGCCGGAGATGTCCTGAACAGTGACCGTCTTGCCATCGGCGCTGGTCGCCGTCGTCACGGTCGAAAGGGTCGCGGCATTTGCCCCAGTCGACGCAACGGTGCGCGTCAGCGTTCCATCCGCATTCAGTACCTTGGTGTCGGTCTGCTGCTCTTCAATCGACCCATTGCCGTCAACATCAAGTTGCTTGGACGTGACGAAGCCGTTGGCGGAAGCGGTCGTCGTGAGAGTGCGGAAGTTCTGCCCGTTCGCAGACTGCTGGTCGGTGATCGTCCGCGAGCCGTCAGCATTGAGCACAGTTGCCTTGCTTTGCCGACGATTGAACGTACCAGCTCCCGTATCATCCCATTGCAGGGTCTCGGTAAGCCCGTTGCCGCTGGTCGAAGCGACTTCCCGCCCCTTCAGGACCCACGCGCCGTTTTCTCTGTTGCTGTAGTCCGTCGTGACGGTTCTGCTGCCGTCCGAACCGATCACGGTGTTCTTCGTGACCAGGGCGTCTGCACCGCCGGTCCCGTCGAAGTCGTAGGTGTACGACTGATTGAGCCCGTTGGCGCTGGTGTCGATGATCGTCTGCCGGGCCACCGTCTGACCGTCGGCGTGATAGTCCGACAGCACCCGATGCCGAGTACCATTGTTGTAAATTTGGGTAAAATCGCTCTGGTCACGGACACCGTCGCCATCGAAATCCTTGGTCACCGAGACGGTCCGCTTGTCGGCGCTCGTCCAGGTGCCGACATGGCTTTCCCGCGTCCAATCCGCATTGCGGAAATAGACGATGTCGCGCTGGGTGGTTCCATCCTGATGGATTCTGGTGATGTCGTTGTAGGCCCGCAACGTGTTGTAGTTGGCGTCAGAGTAGATCACCTCCTTCGTCAGGCTGTCGGCGCTGACAATCGTCATTGTCCGTTCCCTTAGGGCCCAACTGCCAGAGTACTCATCATCGAACCGCGTCGTCTGACCATTGGCGCTAATGCTGGTCTGCGTCCGGCGATGCAGATCCCAGCCGCTGTCGCCGGTAAGCTCGAAGCTCTTCGTCGTCATCAGCCTGTTTGCCGAGACGAGCGTCAGGCTGGAACTCAATGCGGTTCCGGAAGCGCTGAACTCCGCCACCGAGCGCGACCGCTCTCCGTTGTTGTTGATACGCTCTTCGATCCACTGATCAACGACCCCGTTGCCGTCATCGTCGATCCCCTGGCCGATCAGCTTTCCATCCGAGCTCGTGTTGGTTTCGGTGCGGGCGAGCAGACCGCCGTTCGCCGCATGACTTTCGGTGGCCTCATAGGTGGAACCGTCTGCGTTCAGCGTTTTCCATTGGGTTATCGTGTTGTCGACAACGCCGTCACCGTTGAGGTCCGAAGTCGTCCGTGACGCCAGGCCGTTCGCCGATGTCGCTACGGTCGCGCGCGAGACGAGGCTCGTACCCGCCGTCGTCGACTGGGTCACGGTCTTCGCGCCGTTGTTTTCAATCACGTTTGTCTTGGTAACCGTGCTGTCGATGACGCCGTCGCCATTGACATCGTTTTCCTGGGTCACGGAGAGGCCGTTGCCGCTCGTCGTCACTTTGCTTCGGTTGAGCAGGGTGTTGTTGGCGGAGACCTTCTTTGTGGAGACCGTGTTGCCGCCATTGTTGTGCAGCATCGTGAACGTTTCTGTGACGAAGTCATTCGACCAGTCGCCATTGACGTCGTCGAACTCCTGCTTGAACAAGCCGTCGACGCTCACATAGAGGAACTTCTTTGAAATCAGCATGCCGTCGGCGTAGTTGTGGCTGTCAACCATCTGCGCGCCATTGCTCGATTGCGTCGTGCGCTCCCAGAAGTCGGCCCGCCCATCGCCATCGAGATCCTTCTCCACGACCGTTTCCGAGCGATCGGCATTGATGGACGTGGTTTCTCTACCGAGCAAAGTTCCATTGCCGCTCCGGTTCTCCACCGTGATCGACTGGCTGCCATCGGCATTCAGTACCTTTGTGTTCGAGGCGGTCTGATCCACCAGGCCATCGCCATTAACGTCGGTTGCAACGGAAACAGAGAGCCCATCTGCGCTGGTTGTCTCGACCGACTTTGATATGAGCGTGTTGTTCTCGCTCCTGCGTTCAATCGTTCGGGTCGCGGTACCGCCTGCGTTCCGGGTCGTTGTGTCGACAACGATTTCGTCGAAGGTGTTGCGCCCGTATCGGTCAAGCTGCGTCGTGCTCGAGGTGCGGTCGGCACTCGTGGTTTTCACGGTGCGAGACAACAACGTGCCGTCGGTGCTTTGGTTGGTAGTCGTCTCGATGACAATGCCGGCCGCATCGCGGGTCACGGCAACCACCTGGTCGGTCGCGCCATCACCATTCACGTCGTTGGTGATCGTCCCAACCAGGCCGTCGGCCGCGCGCTGCTCAACCGATTGGGACAGAAGCTTGCCAGATTGTGCGGTCGCCCGCATCGTGCGCGTTCGCGTACCGTCGGCCGCAACGACAGTTACGTCTGATGTTGCGCGGTCTGTTGCGCCGTCGCCATTCTGGTCCGCCGCGCTGGTTTTCGTCAGGCCATCGGCGCTGACAGTCGTCGTGACCTTGCCGAACACGCTGTTGTCGCGGGCCGATGAGGTCTCGACAACCGTGGTTGTTCCATTGCTGTCGCGGCTTGTAGACGAGGTGGTCGTGTAGTCGTTCAGGCCGTCGCCATCGGCATCGACGGTTTCGGTTCTCGAACGATTGTCCGCGCTAATGGTCGTCTGTGTTCTCGACAGAAGATTGCCGTCACCGCCGCGCACGGAATTGCGTTCAATCCGGCTGCCATCCGCATTGTAGATCGTCTCTGTCGCAACGCTGCGCTCAAAATAGGAGTCACCGTTTGCGTCCTGCCGCATGGTGCGCGTCAGTCGGTCGACGCTATGTGAGGTGACCATCTGCTTGATCAGCGTGCCATCCTGGCCAAGTTCCTGCACGGTGATTGTCAGGGAGTTGTCGGCCGCTTTGACCTGCGTTTCCCGTTGCGTCGTGTAGCCGCCGCCGCGCTCGTCGCGCGAAATCGTGACGGTCGCGCCGTCGCTGTTCTTGACGGTGGTTGTACTGTCAATCAGGACGCCGCCGCCGTTGCGGTTTGTTTCCGTGCGCGTCTGGCTTCCATCCGCATTGACGACGGTCACGTCCGTCAAGATCCGGTCGACGACGCCGTCGCCGTTCTGATCGAACCGGGCGGTGACCGTCAAACCATCAGCGCTCACGGTCCGCGCAGTTTCGGATTTGAGCGCACCGTCCTTAGAATGGGCGCGCGTGGTGACCGTCCTGTTTCCAGCGCCATCCGTCGATGTCGCTTCGCTAACCTGGTAACCATCCTGGTCATAGGTCAGCGTGGCAGTTGCCGCTGTGCCCTTACTTCCATCGGTGCGCGTAAACGTCGTCTGGCCATCAATCGAAGACCCGTCGTCGTAGACGATCTTCGTCTGGTCGACACGAAGATCGATCGACTGGATGCCCAGCTGCGAAAGCGTTTTCGCCGTGATCGTCCCATCCGGATTGGTTACCATGACCTTGAAGGAGGTCCACTGCGCGTCGCCGGCATCGAGCAAGCCATTGCCGTTGGTGTCAAAGACCTGTCGCAGCGCCTGCATATCGTTGTCAGCCGACGGATCCCAGTCCGTGAACACAATCTCCTTGCGGTTGGAAATCTTGCCATCGCCGTCCGCATCAACCATCAGGACGCCGTCGCCGGCCCCCACCCAGGCGCTGCGATGCTTGTATCCATCACCGCCGATATCGAGGAACAGGTTCGAGTCGTGGCGGCCGGTAACACTGAATCCGTTGCCGTCCAGATCCAGAAGCACGGGTTTGCCGTTCGCCCCGCGCCCGCCGCCCTTCGACTGGCTGGTGTTTTTTGAAGAACTGTTGGTCGTCTTCGAAGGGGTGCGGCTGGTGCTTTCGCCACCACCACCTTTGCCGGACGAGCTTTGGTTCGAAGTGTTCTTCGTCGCTGACGTTGTTCCGGACATGGATGTCGATTTGGTCGGGGTCCTGGCCGCTGTTGAACTCTCACCGCCGCCACCCTTGCCTGACGATCCGCTGCTTCCAGGTAGCGTGGCGCGATCCAAGCGCGCGTGAAGGCCGGCATCGTTTGTGTTTGCGCCAGCGAGTTCTGCTTCCCGGAATGCAGCAGCGAGCGCATCGGTGCGGTTATGTCCCGCGGCCATTGCAGCGCGTGCAGCGGCCTCTGCGCGGGCCGCCGGACTTGCGTTCTTGCCCCCGTTTTCTGCAATAGATTTCTCTAAGACGGCCCGGTCGAGCGTGATGGCCCGACCCGCGGACGTGAAGCCTACGGCATTGCGGCCGCCAAAGTCCTCCACGCCCATAGCCCCGCGGCCTAGACTTGCCGCGTACTCCACAGGGACTTTAGCAACGTTCACCGCATGCTGAAACGCAGCAATGCCCTTGTTAAGTTCGTGAGCCCAAGCTTCAGATAGATTGTGAACCCGTACACCTCCAGCGACGTAGGTATGGAGTTTTTCGACTTCAAAGTTATACGTCTGCCATCCGCCGGCCTCACCTGGCCCGATTCCCGCGGCTGTAGTGTGTTCAAACAGATGTCTGTTTTCGGCCGTGTAAACTATCTTTTCAGCCGCTACGTCCACCAAAGCACCCGTTTCGAGTACAACGGTCGCCTTGCCTCCCTCCATCATTTCATGAAGCGGCAAGAAGTTCCCAGATCTGTCTAGAAATTGGTGACCGGGTGTTGCGACCAGTTCACGCGGCAAACCATCCTCAAACCATTTCAGATGGACCCACTCGGTTGTCGTATTGCGAAAAAGCCGCGCTACTCGCTGAAATGAAAGCTCGCCAAATGGGTCTGCAGGGTCAAACGCGACCACCGTGTCACCAACACGAAGGTCCTCGATAGGTATATCCTTATCCAAACCTATACGAATCAAGGTGCCAGCTGGAAAACATTTAGCATTTGGATCAACAACTTCATTAATAATTCTACCAGGGCCACCAACAAACGTGAGGCCAACTGTTCCAGTCGCGAAAGGATTTCCATTGAACATCGCGATGGTTGCTACGTAAGCCGGAACCCTCGCGAGATCGATCAAGTTGCCGTTTATTTGGAAATCAAAATTCCCGTCATAGGGGCGTAATTCGCCAACGACCCTAAGTTTTCCGTCGGACAGGACTGTTGCCGTGCCGACTATTCTGTAGGTTTGGTGACCCCAAATGTATGATTCACGTGACAGTAATCCAGTTTTTTCATAATAGCTGACCAACGCTTGGTCGTTCGGATCATATTTTGGTTGTCCCTGAGCGGTTTTTCCAACAACCTCGCCAAGCTGTATTCTCGTACCGACGCCGTAATGAGAATACGCACCGTTTTTTGCAAAGTTGAAGTCCGATGCAGATACCAATGACCCCGGGCCTTTTGTAGTAAAAACTCCGCGATCTACGTAGGAAGTGCCCCCACCATTAAAATATTGTTCTAGTATAGACGCTGGAGTTGGAAGCCCCCCGACGCTTGGGGATGTGTTGAGTTCCATTCCGAAAACAGACAGTTTTCCACTCATTTTGAAATCTCTTGCAAATTCATTACTTTAGATACGAATAGCCGCCGTCGGTGATGGGCTTTGGGAACCCTTCATCCACGAACTCCCAATTCCTCGCCGCCCCGCAACGGCTGATGTTGAAAGCTTCCGCAGTTTGAACCAACCCGCCTTGGATAAAGGCGCACATCACTTTCCATTCTTGCCCAACTTTTACACCGTAGAAAAAATCTTCCTCAGTAACTGGCGACGAACACTTTATTTTTTCTTGCAGCCCTAGACTGACGACCCGTTTTTCAAGCAATCTATCGAAGTATAATCTCTTCGCATCGCGAACGACGTCCGCCTTCAGCAAGCCGGATACGCAAAAGTAACGCTGTATAGCGCTGTATCCAACGGGAGACGCGAGCAATAAAATTGAAATACTACCCAGGACAGACAAACTTCGAATATTCATCGCCATATGTAATCTCAGAATTTAAGCGCGGAAGATGATGTTCTTAGGCGACATAAGCGCCGCCAACATACTCGGCTCCAGCAGCCTTCATAAGCCGATCGGTTGCTTTGATGTTAGATCCGGTCGTGACATGGATAAACGAGTGGCTGGCATTGAGCGTCGCTGCCCAGTGCCGAACCGCCGCCACGAGCGCCAGAAACACTTTGGCCCTTCTCACCGGCGACGCGGTCAGATCAACCGCAATGACATGTACCGTGACGAAGAGCGGACCATCGGTCAGCATATACGAGTCGGCAATTGCCCAGGCGACTCCAATGGGCCTGCCGTCCAGAATCGCAACCGGGCAAACCATGCGCGGCGGACGCGACAGGATGGTATTGAAGTGTTCATTCAGCTTCCAATCGGAAAAGGTCTGATCGCGAAACACAGTCGTAGAGTGGTGCTGCTTGATGATGTCGCGCACTGCTTCCGTGTCGCGCTCCTCAAGAAGCCGCACGCGGAGGCCGCGTTCCTGCCCAACCGCCGCCAAAGCACTCGAATCTTCAGTTGGTTCAAACACTTCGTCCATACTTTTCTTTCAATTTTCGAATACACTATCGCCTGCCGAGAGCACTTCCCTGTGCCCGTGCGATCTTGGCATTTGTTGTGGGCATGCCCGAAGCTGTAAAGAAGCTAGCGGCTACAGCGGCATTTGGGAGCCGGCGAATTCTTGTGCGCAGCGACCACCACGTGGCGCGCCGGTCTGCATGCCATCTTGCTCCTCCTGTCCCCAGAGTCCTTGAAAGGCTCATTTAGAATTCGCATAGAACAACTATGGAGAGAGCGCCACAAAAATTTCAAGTAATTTCCCGATTTTTTAAAGCCGGTTTTTAAGCATGTGAATTGCGCATAATCTATCATCCAAGAACCGGACCCGCCGCTTCCGCTGTGGGCTTCGTGGCAATAGTCGCAGTCCGCTAGGCGGACGCCAACACGCGTAGTTTGCTAGGTGTACACTATAAAATTCCTGTTGATACATTATGCGATCTTCTGTAACGGGCGCTGCGTCAATCCCTTGTGAGCGCAATCCTTCGCCGAGTGCTTGCTTCTGTTGGGGTGGACGGCCCCGAACGGCATCGAATGTGCCAGAGTGAGTCGTTGTGAACTCAAGCAAGGGAGCCGTCCGTGGAGCAGATTATTCGTATTGGCATGGATACGTCAAAACATGTCTTTCAATTGCATGGCGTCAACGCTGCTGAGCAACCGATCCTGCGCAAGAAGTTGCGCCGTAAGGAAATGATGGGTTTTTTCACGGAATGCCCGCCGACTGTGATTGCGATCGAGGCCTGCGGTGCTTCGCATCACTGGGCTCGGTCGCTGACCGCGCTCGGGCATGAGGTCAAACTGATCCCCCCGCAGTTCGTGAAGCCTTATGTGAAACGGGGCAAAAATGACGCAGCCGATGCGGAAGCACTATGCGAGGCGATGAGCCGCCCAACGATGCGGTTCGTTCCGATGAAATCGGCGGATCAGCAAGCCGTGCTGATGCTAGTTGGCATGCGCGAGCGCGTTGTTGCCGCACAAACGCAGCTTTCCAATACGACTCGCGGCCATGCGGCTGAGTTTGGGCTGACCGCCGGTAAAGGCATGTCCCATATCCCGCTACTACTTGAACGGATCATGATTGATGAAACCATTCCAGCCCTGGCACGCGATCTATTTGCATCGCTCGCTGACGAATTTGCGCAGTTAGATGAGCGCCGGAAGGAATTGGAGGCAAAACTGATGGCCTGGTATCGAAATAACGAACGCTGCCGTCGTCTTGCAAAAATCCCGGGCGTCGGGCCGATCGGCGCGGTACTACTGGTGATGAAAGCCCCGGCGCCGGAGTTGTTTGCGTCGGGAAGGCAATTTGCCGCCTGGATGGGGCTGACGCCCCGGGACCATTCGACTGCAGGTAAGGTCAGGCTTGGTGTCATTACAAGGGCCGGCGATGAGGCATTGCGTAAGACACTGGTTGTGGGCGCGACCGCGGTTTTGCAGCACCTGCGTGCGGGACGCGGAAGGAACGCTTCACCGTGGCTTGTCGAATTGCTCAAGCGCAAGTCACCCAAGCTCGTGGCTATCGCACTGGCCAACAAGATCGCCCGGATTTCCTGGAAGATGATGGTAACCGGCGCAACCTATCGCCAAAACGCTGAGCCGCCAACGTTGGCAAGTGCGGTTTAAGAAATCAGGCAACCAAGGCAAGCTGGAAGCTACCGCGTTGATCTGATGCGTGAACTTGCAGAAACGAGCAGATGGTGTGATCGATCGATCCGAGACGTGGGACACTCCGTTGCGGACAGTGGCTTTTGAAGTCGAGCTTCTGTTTGGAACCCATGTCGCGGAACCCATCTTGGCCAGCGTTCATGTGCGAGCGCAACAACAGGCCGGACATATGAACGCAAGCGATCCGATCAAAACCATCATAAGAGTTCTTGCAAGGAGGGGGCCGTCCACATATGTCCGCAGTCGGAGCTTTGCCGCTGCTCTATGGTGTCTGCCAAGGACGGTTGGCCAATCTTTGAAGGCGCAGTCACTGCGTGCTGCTGATCGCATAACGGCCTAACCCATCCATCGTCCCGGCGAAGGGACCTTGCTCCGGCAGGCGGCTGGCTGTGCCCGTCCGAAAAGCCTGTGTTGTCGTCTTTTCCTCAAACCGCCTGGGTGGGCCCTCCCTGATGAGCAACGAAGTTGGTTCCGTCCCTGAGCATGCAATGCAACACCACCGCCAACTTGCGGGCCAGCGCGACACGCGCCTTTTTGGGACCGGCCCGTCTGGCGACCGCCAACGCCCAGCCCTTCAGATCGGAGCCTTTGACCGGGCGCGTCAGGATGACGTGAGCCGCCTCGTAGAGCGCGGTTCGCACGCTGCCATCGCCGATCTTCGAGATGCGACCGCTCGGTCTCCCCTGATTGATATTTCCTTGGCGTCAATCCGAAGTGCGGCCGACCGCGCGGGAGGAGCGGAAGCGCTCCGGCGCATCGATGGCCGCCACAAACGTCAGCGCCACCAGGACGCCAACACCGGGCGTCGTCATCAACCTGAGGGCATTGTCGTCCTGACGGGCGATGGCACGCAGCGTGCGCTCAAACCCTGCAAATTCCTGCACCAGCGCGTCGCGTACCTTCAGCAGCGAAGAGGCGACCGGTTCCAAGGTCGAATGGCCTACAATCAGAGTATTGAACCCGCATTTCGGGCGTAGCGGTCATCATCGCACAGGCACGGAAGCGGGCTAACTAGGCGGGGAGATCGTGTCTGTTTTTGCGCCAATTGCGGTTCAACGTAGTCGTAGTTCTTCATGTATCACGACAGGCGGGAACTGCACGAAATCAGCCAAATCGAATTCGACAGTAAACGTGAGTTTCTGGTTATTTGCCCAATCGATCGCTGGCGATTTGGCAGACTTCGGCACGTTTGTCGCAAGCGAGCAGTGAGGAACCCAACGACCGATACGGTAGTGCTCGTGGCAGGCAAATGGGTCGAAGTGGCTGTGCAGCCTGTGGTGAAGCTGCAATAGGTGTTGGTTTACCCGAGGTTTTGCCCATAGAATCACAGGGTCGTTATCGAAGTAATCCATTGCATCAAAGGTGATCGAGAGCTTTTCCTGCGCTGAAAAGACCTCCCTCATGATCGCGCTGACTTCCCCGGGCCACTGCGTAAATACTGCAAGTGTCAGGTGCGGCGGATACCCCAACTCCTGCATCGAGCCTTTGGGCTCGAAAATGCTCGCCTCCTCCCAAAGCTTCAGGATTTCAAGTGCTGTGGTGTTGCAACTCTTTAGGGTGATCCCGTAGGGCATTGGTCGGGTCCGATGCAGATTCGTAGTCGACCCTAACGCAACCGAATGCATCGGGTCGAGTGCCCGCTCTGGGCAAATAGCGCACGGTGGCGAACCGCGGCGGTCGGGCCGCGGTCGGGTGAACAGTCATTCCGCAGATGGCAGCGAGAGCGATGTTCCTCCGTCGCCTTGAAGGGATATGAACCTAAGACGCGTTCGATAACTCCATCAACTGATTGTTTCATATGTCCAATTCGGAGCGATAGATATTCTTCTCATTCGTGTTTGTTTTCTGTATGCCGTACGAAGTCTGGTGCAACTGCCAATGGTATCACTGGTAGGCAGACAATCAGAGTTGACGCCGTTGACAAGGCTTGATTGCGCTACGGCTTGGGGACGATACTGCCTTCCCAAGATTTCGGGTACGAATTTGATTTGCTGAGGCCTTATGAATAACGAAGATGACGATCAGAATCCACTCAACAGTGACGAGTTGGGAGACAAAGGCGAGCATACCTTCCAGGCCCTCTGCTCGGATGCAAAACTGATATGCAATAAGGCTGATCGCGACCGCAGTGGGTGGGATTTCATCGTTGAGTTCAATCTCGACCATAAAAATCCCGGCATCCTTGATGCCAGAAGCAATCCAATTTCTTGTGTGGTCCAGCAAAAGACGATGTGGGACTCCAACGACCGCATCAAGCTTCGCCTGTCCTCAATCGAGCGACTGGCCAAGGAACGCCGGCCTTCTTTCATCTACGTTTTGAAGATCAGCAAGGAGACCCTGGAGGCTACCTCGGCCCACCTTATCGAGATGCGCGGCGATGCGCTCGCTAAGGCGCTTAAAAAGCTGCGCGAGGAACACGCCGCCAAGCGGTTTCAGGTGAATCGCGCCACCTTGTATCTTACCGCCAGTGGCGAGGGACGAACGATCGGCACAGATGGTGAGAGCTTCAAGCAAGCGCTTCTCGATGCCATTGGCGCAAGCGTCACTGCTTACGAGGCGGCAAAACACGAGGAGCTGCGCGTCCTCGGCCAGGAAGGTGGAAAAATTAATCTCACCTTTGACGTGAACTCTAAGAACGAACTGGCCGATGTCTTCCTTGGCATTATCCCCGTCAAGGTAAGAGACGTGAAGGTGAGTTCGACCCGTTTCGGGATCACTCTTGAAAAGGATGACATTCCAGAAGAAGGCGAGGTCAAAATTCAGCTCGAGCGGGCTGATACCTGCGTCCTAACGATCCGCCGTGATCGCTTCGCCGAACCTGCCGTTTTCGATGGCGAGATCTTCTTCGCCCCGTCTCAGAAGACGGACGATCTTGCCGCACGGATCGTGACGAATGGCTTTGAGATTGTCATACGTGGTAGCAACTTCAGCTTCCAGTCGCAGACGATGAAGCCCGACACGCCCCTTTTAAGCCCAACGGAATGGCGGAATTATTTCCTCATGGCAGATGCGCTTATGCACAAGGATGCTACGATCGAGATCCGTCCGGGGACCGCTGCGATCGGAACGATCCGCCATCGGGTCTCGGGCAAGGTGAACGGCGCTCCGCGAGATTTTGTCCTCCAGGGACTGACTGCTTCTGGCATGTTGACTACTGTGGTCAAGCATATCGGCGTGGCAGATGAGCCCAAAATTAGCCTCTCTGATCTTATCTCTCAAGTAGAGGAAATCGGTTCGGTCTATACCCTTTTGACCGGCGAGGAGTTGCTTGCGCCCCTCGGGTTTGAAGTGGAGGGTGATCTGCCGGCGCATGTCGGGGACCAGATCCAGGCGGTGCACGCGAACTATGTGTTGCTCGCATCTCAGATCATCGTTTGGGTGGTCGACGCGGATATGACACGGGAAAGATCGGACGGACGGTCCCGCTTCGTTTCGACACGGCTCGATTTGCGGGATTTGACGATCCTCCCGCCCGAACGATACGAAACGTATATCAAAGACCTCGCGGATGGTTCAACGATGATCATGAGTCGCCTCTTGGAGGTGAAAGGCCAATAGGTGTACGCCGTCCCTTCGGACGTTTCGCTCCTCGAAGGGCAGAAAGTCGAGGAGGAAACGGTGTTCGTCGTAGGGCAGCCGCCGGGGATGTGGGCGCGCTGCGACGGCATCTTGCCAGGCCACATTTGGAGGCAGTCGCAAGGTTCGGTGGATGTCGGCGTGATATCGGCCGACGATCTGCAAGGCCAACCATTGCTCAAGCTCGTCGAGCGTCATGACGGCGTGCTTCTGGGGGTCGTAGTGCCCGCGGCCGCTGATATCGCTGGATGTGGATCCCGGCAGAAGGTGCACGGCGCCCATCATCGTTCCGATCAGCCGCTCGATATGGCCACCGAAGTGAGGACGCGCGACGGGACGATATTGGAGCTCCACGCCGTGTTCCGCAGCACCCCGCACCAGCGCCTTGCCATGAAACTCGCGGCCATTGTCCAGGTGAATGACGTCAGGCAACCCGAAGACCGGCCATTCCGCCTCAATCCCGCGCGAGGCGAGCCAGTTGTCCTTCGGTAAAACAAGATGTTGGATCGCCAGGGCGACGGATGTTGACGACGGGTTTTCCAGACTGAGGTAAAACCCGGCCACCATCCGGCTCGCGACATCGATTGCCAGCGTCAGCCACGGTCGCTGAAGCGGTTGCCGGCTGACCGCGTCAACGATGAAGAGATCGACAAGGGTGTGATCGATCTGAACGACCTGGAGCGCGTATTCGGCCGAGTATGACCGACCACTGGCGCGAATTGCTGGCGGGCGGCCTTCGCCCCCTCTCGCAACTTCATCAGTCGCCGTTGGTCGCTCTGGTCCACCCGCGCTTTGACTGCCTTCCAGGACGGCGGGCGCAGGTTCTGCTGGTGACAGTCCCGGAGAATCTGGTCGTGAACCGCGCTGATGGTCGGACGTTCGCGAGCGCAAAAGATTGCCTCGATCGCAAGCCTGACCACGTCTTCCTGATCGGCCGAGAGCAGGCGCCTCCCCTTCTCCGGTCCACGCTTTTCGTCGAGAAGCGAACTGGTGACAGGCTTTCTGCGAAACTTGGCGACGAGTTCATAGAGCCGCGTGCGCTTCAATCCGAGCTGTCGGCAGGCCGAAGCGACATCTCCCCGAGATATGCGCGTTGCCAAGATCAAAGGCCGTATGATGGCCTCGCGTGCCACGGCCTTCTGCCAGGCCGGGTCACTCACCGCAAGCTTATCCGGTCCGTCGGTCATCGAACACGTTCTCGTTCCTGGCTCAGGCGCGAAGGCAATTCCCGGGTCAGGAGGGTGACCGTTGATCGTTACAGACCGACGACAGAAAGGTGATAAAAATCCGCCGAACCTGGTAGAGTCCGCCGATCCTCGCCGGCGCCAATTCCTTAAAAAACAGTAAATTCCGATCCGGTGATCCTGGAAAACCGACAACCTAAAATCGCGGCATTATGGAGCAAGTGCCAGGCGGCGTTTACGACCTGACTGTACCTTGATGGAAGAACATCTGCCACTTGAGCCCGTCATACTTCCAAACGGAGCTTCGCAGCACACAACGCTTTGAGCCATCATGATACGAGCGCTCTGTCTCGTAGGTCAGAAGCACAGCGTCGTTCGAGATAGGCTTCAGGGCGTAGTTCGCTGTTCGAAGTTCGCCTTCATCGGTACCGCTCTCCTGCGCGAGAAGATCGATGATGGTTGTTCGGTCGTATACGCTCCCAGATGCTCCAAATTCCACAAACCCTTCTGCGAGCAAC
Source organism: Ensifer sp. PDNC004 (assembly GCF_016919405.1). Classification (NCBI taxonomy): domain Bacteria; kingdom Pseudomonadati; phylum Pseudomonadota; class Alphaproteobacteria; order Hyphomicrobiales; family Rhizobiaceae; genus Ensifer; species Ensifer sp. PDNC004. The sequence continues at coordinate 712,623 of NZ_CP070354.1, read as the reverse complement.
GTTTCGACGTCTTCCCTGGAACGCCTTATCTCTGGGCGGTGAAGGGCTTCTTCGAGAGACTGAATTTCCTCAAGGCTGGGAACGCTGATCAATGTTGGCAAACTCGTTGGGTATATCGCTTGATATGTACCTGTGATCTCACCTCATGCAACCCCCGTACTTGCGTTTCGCCGGTTTGTGGCACTTGCTCCATAATGCCGTAAAATCGCGCTCAAAATTGGCGAAAAAGATACCTTCCGATGCCATCCATCGCCGCGCCGAAGAACTCGACGCCCTGGACGCCATCCTCCCCTTCGATCGCCGCGATCAACTTGCCGCACTGCTGACGGATGATGACGTCGCCACACTCAAACATCTTGCCCGCGAAGGCATGGGCGAGAACACGCTCAGGGCGCTCGCGTCCGACCTCGGCTATCTCGAGACCTGGTGCCAGCTCGCCGTTGGCACTCCCCTTCCCTGGCCGGCGCCGGAGAGCGTGCTGTTGAAGTTTGTCGCTCACCATCTGTGGGATCCGGCCAAGCGAGCAGAGGATCCATCCCACGGCATGCCGCTTGAGGTGGAAACTGGCTTGCGCTCGCAGCGGCTGCTGCGCGCCGACGGGCCGCATGCTCCCGAGACCGTGCGACGCCGCCTGACGAGCTGGTCGATCCTCACCCGTTGGCGCGGCGAAAAAGGCTGTTTCGACGGACCCTCCCTCAAGTCGGCGCTGCGTCTTGCCGTTCGCGCCAGTGCCCGGCCGCGGCAACGCAAGAGCAAGAAGGCTATCACCGGCGATGTGCTGGCAAAGCTGCTCGCGGTCTGCGCCGGCGAGCGCCCAGCGGACCTGCGCGATCGGGCGCTGCTTCTGATGGCTTTTGCATCCGGCGGCCGTCGACGCTCCGAAGTGGCCGCGCTCCATGTCGAGGACCTGACGGACGAGGACCCCGTCCAGGCCGATCCGGCCGACGCCGCCTCCCCTTCCCTTCCCTGCCTTTCCATCCGCCTCGGCCGCACGAAAACGACAACAAGCGATGAGGACGAACGTGTGATCCTGATCGGGCGGCCGGTATCAGCGCTGAAACGCTGGCTCGCTGAGGCTCAGATCAAGGAAGGGCCGGTGTTCCGTCGTATCGACCAGTGGGGAAATGTGGATCGGCGGACTTTGACGCCGCAATCGGTCAATCTAATCCTGAAGAGCCGCTGCAGACAGGCCGGGCTCGATCCGACGGCGTTTTCGGCGCATGGACTGCGATCAGGCTACCTGACCGAAGCGGCCAATCACGGCATACCGCTGCCTGAAGCGATGCAGCAGTCGCTGCACAGGTCCGTCACCCAGGCGGCGAGCTATTGCAACAATGCCGACCGCAAGAACGGACGAGCGGCGCGACTGATCGTCTAGGAGGAATTTGGGTCTGACCGCCCTAATAGCGCTCAGTAGACCAATCGCGTTCGTATCGTTCCGGGAATTCCGCGCAGAGCCTGAAGAATCTCGTCGGCATTTGTGGAAATTCCATCGGCCTCGACCACGACATAACCCGTGTCGCCAAGCGTCTGAAGGAACTCAGCGACGATGTTCAGCCCGCGCGACGAGAAGATCTCGTTGAGCTGAATAAGCATTCCAGGGCGGTTTTCATGCACGTGAATGAAACGCGTGCCGTTCGGGCGCTCGGGCAGCTGTACCTGGGGAAAGTTAACCGCCCCCATTGTTGAGCCGATGTCGGAATATTCGACCAGCTTCCTTGAAACCTCCCCGCCGATGCGCTCTTGGGCTTCCTCAGTTGAGCCGCCGATATGCGGCGTCAGGATGACATTGCTCAAACCTTGCAACGGCGTCTCAAAACGCTCGGTGTTCGATGCCGGCTCCTTGGGGAACACGTCGACCGCGGCACCCGCCAGATGGCCGTCCTTCAGGACTTTCGCAAGCGCGTCGAGATCGACAACGGTGCCACGGGAATTGTTGATGAAGATGGCGCCCTTCTTCATGCGGCGCAATTCGGTTTCGGTGATCATATTATGCGTCGACGATGTCTCGGGAACGTGCATTGTCACATAGTCAGAGATCTCGAGAAGTTCGCCGAGGGAGGCCATAGACTCCGAATTGCCCCGGCGCAGCCGATCGGAAAGATCGAAGTAGCGCACGACCATGCCCATGCTTTCGGCAAGCGCGCCGAGCTGCGATCCGATATTTCCGTAGCCGACAATGCCGAGCGTTTTGCCGCGGACCTCCCGGCTGCCCACAGCGGTTTTCTCCCACCCACCTTGATGCGCGGAAGCCGAGCGCGGAAAAATCTGCCGTGTCAGCATGATAATCTCGCCGATCACAAGCTCGGCCACCGATCGCGTATTTGAATAGGGTGCGTTGAACACCGGAATGCCGCGCCGACGAGCAGCATCCAGATCGACTTGGTTCGTACCGACCGAAAAACAGCCAACGGCAATCAATTTCCTGGCGGATTCGAAAATCTCGTCTGTCAGCTGCGTGCGGGAACGAATGCCAATGATATGCGCGTCGGCGATGTGGCGCTTGAGATCCTTGTCGTCGAGCGCCTTCGGCAAATGAATGAGGTTGGTGTAGCCGGACGACGAAAAGTAGTCCACGGCGGTCTGGCTGATACCTTCCAGCAGAAGCACGGAAATTCGGTCGCGTGGGAGAGAAAGTTGGCGGCTCATAAATGTTGCTCCGATTTCCGGAAGATCGATGTGGCTTGGGGGGCCATGAAGATTTAAGCGGCCGGGCAGGCTAATATCAACACACTGATACCGCGGTTCTCCATGCTTTTAAGCCAAAGGTTGGCGAGAAAGGATGGCCTAGGCTTTCCAGCCCTCCCAACCGGCCGGAAAACCTGACCCACGAATGGTCGATCCGGCGGATAACGGCTCTCCTCTCTTGCGCGGGCCGTACTGCTATCATGCGGTCCCCTTTTTCTGCTGCCCACCAGCATGGACGCTGATCCGTTTCCAGACGTGTTGGTCCATCTGGCGGCCGAAGCGGAAGGAAGTTGTCTTTTGGCACCCTGACGACCATTGCCGAGTATCAGGATCGCAAAGCCCTCAAACTGGCGTCACAGAAAGCAAGCCGCCACGGCTTCGACGGATCACCCTGCTTTCACCCTTCCGTCGTGCCGATCATCAACGCCCCATTCTCTCCCTCGGAGAAAGAGTTCGCCTTAGACCCTGGACCCAATCGGTGCATCTGAGGCCGCGGAGGTTCCGCCGTCGACGTCAGCCAAGCATGGCCATCTTCAACTCCGCCTCGCGGCCGAGCGAGGTCATCCATTCGGCAAACTCCGGTCGGCTCTTGATCTGGCGACCGTAGTGGCGGCGAAGCGCGGTGGTGAGTTCGCTTCCGCGGCCGAGCTGTTCATCAGCAAAGCCGATCATCTGAGAGTTCGGCCAGGCCTGCGGACGGATGGCCGCAAGACGGGCAAAGAGGCTCTCGCCTGACGCATCCGGGTTTGCCTGCGCCATCAAAGTCAGCATCGCGGCGGTCGAGCGCGACACGCCCATATGGCAATGCACCAGAACATGGCTCGACGCCTGCTTGTTCTCGCGTGCGAGGAAGTCGGCACCAAAGCGCAGGATCGCCTCGACATGGTCCGGGTGAGGCATCACCCGGTCCGGTGCTGCAGCAATGATGTCGTGGAAGCGCAAGGTCGTGCGATGATGCTCGCCGTAAGCGCCGAAGGCCTCCAGTTCCGGGAGTTCAGGATCGACAATCGACAGGACGTGGGTCACGTTCCGAGTGCTTTGGCCCGGCAATTCGTCGATCCCACAAACGGTCAGCACTGGAGAAAAAGTCGCTTCCATGTCAATTTTCCTCGGTCCGGTTTATCAAGCGCCTTCCTCGCATTTACGCGCAAGTAGGGCAAAGAGCACGTCCAGCATCACATACATCGGAGCGCGGCCCGTCGGCACGATGAGGGGATGGGTTGAGGCGCGGTAGGCGTTGAGATTGATGTTTTCATCGGCAAGGGAGGCGACGACGGAGCCCCCGGGAGAGATGGAGACTATACGTGCGCCAGCCTTCTTCGCAATCTCCATGTTCGAAATAAGGTAGCTCGTGCGGCCGGAGAAGGAGAGGACGAAGAACACATCTTCTGCCGTCAAGCGGGGTGCCGAAACCATCTGCAACGTCGGGTCGGAATAGGCAACGCTTGCGACACCGAGCGAGGCAAGGCGGTGTTGCGTTTCGCCAGCGAGGAAGCCGGAGCCGCCATAACCGTAGACGTCGATGCGGCGAGCCCTGGCGAGCAGTTCGACGACACGGCGAAGTGTCTCGAGGTCGAGATCATGACGGGCCTCGCGCAAGGATTCTGCGGCGCGGTTGAAAACGTCATCGACGAGGCTCGTAAACGGGTCGCCGCCAGCTTCGATTTCTGCTATCTGGCGACGGGTAAGGCCGACGCAGGACGATGGGTCTCTCGCTCACAGCACAATCGCTCCGTCGCCAGTTGTTTCGAAGCGTTCCCATCGGCGTGGATCCGGGATCCCCACTCTGATGTGTCAAAGCGGGTGGCCTCAGCCAGGCGATGAAAGGTTCTAAAGCCTGTTGCGGGAACAAGAGCGAGGCGCAGCCGTTCTACGATCAGACCTGCCTCATCGAGCCCGCCCATTGAACCGCGGCTGAGGGGAAGGGGATTTGACAGTGGCGATGCGCGCAATCACGCCCCTACTCGAATAGAAGCAGCGCGCTGCAGCACTCTGCCACAGCCACAGCGAATACTCGCACGTTTCTCGCACGACCTTCGGGCAAGGTTCGCTAGCGAGACCAATGCGTTGCGAAAGAGTTGCGTTGCGATTCGTCGCCTGGAGGAAAAATGCGTCAGCAGACAAAACCGTTTATCGTTGAGATCAAGCATTCCCGAAAGCTGAAACCCAACGGCGAAAAACTATCGATCTGGGGGAAACTGGATTTGAGCGTTGCCGAGGAGCACGTGGCATCCGAGAACCCAGTAGAGGCACCGGCCGCCATCGAAAGCGGCGACCGACCTTAGCGCCGCGATTGGCGCAAATCCTCAAGAGCCATCTCAAACCTCTGTCGTGTGCGGCTGCAGCCCATAACGAAGCGCGGCCGCGCGCCAGAATTCAAGGGCCGCCGTTCGCGTTCAGGCGCTGTTGCTGGATCGGCGCATTTCAACGCGCCTCGCCGAGCCGATAACAGACGCTCTTTTTGCGAAGCTTAATGGTATCGAAAGCGTCTGGTTATACCAAAGCCTCATGCTTGGGGGTGGGTTTCGAAGTCTTGTGTTGGCAGTATTTCTGCTTTTGTTGATGCTGACGCACCTGGGCGTTGGATCGACCCACGCTGCTGATTCCAGCAACATTCGCAATTCCTGCTGGGCATCCGGCCGCATCTCGGAGAACGTCATTACCATAGCTTTGGCAGCGGAGCGGTGGTTCTGTGATGACCGGAAATTCTCGATTGATTCCGAGCGAGTGCTGCTTCGCTTCGATCTTAGACCGGGTGATCACCTACCTCGATACTTTCTCTCGAGGCGGAGCGCTCTCGAGGCGGTGCATCTGCTTGCAATCGACCAGGACGGCGCGGTGCGGCAAGCCTCCGTTTCCGCAGCAGCGTTGCCCAGCTCAATGGCCGGCGGGTATTTCAAGGCTCCCCTGCCTGGCGTGACCGATGCGACGCGGCAAGTCGTCGTCGCCATCGACTTGCCTAGCCACCGGATGACACTGGAGCGAGCATATCTGGCACCAGAGGATGTCGCAGGCAACAGCATCGAGGATATGCAACCCGTCATGATCGTTGCAGGCCTTGCGGGCATGCTCGCCATGCTTCTGATCTTCAATGGGGCGTTCTATCGGATCCTGCGCGAATCTTTTATTCTTTGGCACTCGGCTCTGACGCTCTCGTTGCTGATGACCATTCTGACCTCATCAAGCTTGTCAGTTGTCTTCTTCGACCCGCCCGCCATGACGTTGAGCTGGATGACCACCTTGCTCTTCGGGATGACGGTCGCATCAGGAGCGATGTTCACGTACAGCTTCATCGAACCTGGACTGATGCATCCTGCACTACGGCGTCTGCTGCCCTATTGCGCGGTATCGGCATTGTTCCTGAGTGCGTTTCACGCGGCATTCCCGTTCGTTGCTCGGCCAATACAATCGACGGCGTACACGGCTTCGTTTGCACCGATCCTCATCATTTTCATACTGTCGATGATCGACGCATTGCGCCGCGGGAGTCGCGCGGCAAAATTTCAGGCAGTCGGATATACGCCAATGGTCGCGGTCGGGTTGATCCGTCTTGTGACGGGCGTCGTCCCCTGGTTCGAGAGCATCGACGCCACGCTCGCATTTTATACTGGCTGTCTATTCGAAGCCCTCTTCACCACGCTCGGCGTAGCTGATCGCTTCGTGACCATGAAGCGAGAGCGAGATCGCGCACGCATCGAAGCTGATCTGCTTGAGCGGCTTTCCGAAACAGACCCGTTGACGGACTTGCTCAATCGGCGGGCTATTGAGGGACAATTCGCACAGCTTCGAGCTGAAGGCTTTGCAACATTGGCGGTCATTGACCTTGATCATTTCAAGTCAATCAATGACGTAAACGGACATGTCGTTGGTGATGCCGTACTCAAGGCTGTCGCCAGTGCCTTCCAGCCTGGGCCGGACGTGAGGGCATACCGTCTTGGTGGTGAGGAGTTTGTGCTACTCACGCGCGGCAATGGCGCCGCCACATTGGCCGAACGCCGGCGGCAGGCGATTCCGGCAATCGTCGCAAATGTCGTTCCCGGTCTCAAGCGGCCCGTAACCGCCAGCATGGGAGTGACGGATGCCCTCGGCGATGAAGATTTCGAGAAACTCTATGAACGGGCCGACAAACTGCTCTACGAAGCAAAGAGTGCGGGCCGAAATCGAACGCGGAGTGCCGTCAAGGCAGCGACCGATCAGGAAATCTTTGCGAGAGAACAGGCCTTCGCCGACTAGAGAACTCACTGTGCTGCACGAACTCGGGCGGAGTTTTCCAGGATCTGAAGCGTGAACTTGCTTTTGGCGCGAACGGGGCACTAAACGACAGTGTTTTGCAATCCACTGGCCGTGGAACGGACGACCGCTGGTCTAAGCCGCAGCAAAACCGAGCGACGAGCCGAGACGGGACCTTACCTGATGCCCCCTAAAGGGATGTGGCAACCGAGCCGCCTCCGTCTAGCCCCGATAGGGGAGCCGTTACATTTGCGTCAGAACCGCAGAAAAGGTAGGGGTGCACCCCAATGGCAGCGGCCGCGAACGCGACCGCCGCAATATCCGAAGAAACATGCAAGGCAGACCATGAGCGACCAGAACGACGACTATGTGTACGACGATGTAACGGGTGAGTGGCGGCCAGCCTCCGAACTTGCTACCGAAAAAGCAAAAGCCGCCGAGGTACGCGATGCGTCAGGCACCGTCCTTGCAGATGGTGACTCGGTCGTTCTGATCAAGGATCTCAAGGTCAAGGGTGCCGGGCAAACGCTGAAGCAGGGAACGGTGATCAGGTCTATCCGGCTGACTGATAACCCCGAAGAAATCGATTGCCGCCATGAGACAATCAAAGGTCTCGTTCTGCGCACCGAGTTTGTTCGCAAGCGCTAGGCGATCGCAGGGTCGCCGGTGAACGGCAGCCCTGCTTCCATCCAACCGCGCGATAATGAAATGTCGTCGGGCGCCGGCGACCGCTCACGTCAAAAACCAAAGGAAAGCGGGCTACCATTCGGCTGCAATGCCAAGGGCGGCATAATCACGCGGCAGCTCAGCGCCGACGTCTTCGAAACCTGCGCCTCAAGGGCCGAGGGAATTTCTCCGCTTTCACGCTCGACGGAAGAGGCAACTCGTATCAGAGCGGCCGCCTCATTCGGATCTCGTAAGAAGAGCGCCGCCCAATGATCAGGCCGCACCCTATGAAGGTCGCGCAGGGCCAACGAGCCTCAGTCTGCTCTCCAACAGAGACTTGCTGCCCAGCGCTGACCTGGCGAAGAGCCACGTTGGAGAGAATTGGCCGGCCATGCCCACGCCCTTTTTGGCAGGCTTCATGCACCCTCCGCGGAAAGGCACGAACATTCGATCCGCCTCGCTCGAATCGCCGCGGTACGCGCCAAATTCGCCGGGTTCTAACTATCTAATTTCTCTATACGAAAACCCTTCGAAGAAGTGATCAAGCCATCTACTTCCGTCACCTGGACCGACATCCATCGCGTCTCACAGCGGCGTCGTCGCCGATGGCCTTGAAGTGCCATAGGCGGACGACCGAGCCGCGACGCAAGTGGCCTACAATCACCACGTCCAATTATGGCGCGAGCCTGTTGCCCGCGGTCTCCTCCCCTATCCCAAGTCAAAAGGTCTGCTTCTCGAGATCGTCGTCCACTATCTCTTGCAGATAGTCGACCTTCACGCGCTCAGCCGGCCAACAGATATTTTCGGCGGCAGGCAGCTCAAATCCCCTATTGCCACCGGCGCTACGTCCCGGAACGCAACCAAGACATCCCTAAATCCAAGATCGCCGTCATGGCCCAAGTTTCGGCAAGACTGGCAAGCCGCCGGCCACCGTATATGAGAATGGTTGACAGCAGGGGCGCCACCGCCAAACGGCGACTTGTCAGCTACCCCGGCAATCGGACGTCGCGGCGTTGCGGATCAGAGATTGAGAAGAACCAGTTCACGGCAGGCCGAGCGACAGGCCCCTCTTCCCTGTCATTCGATCTGCCCGACCACGAGAAGCAACCACGACGAACCCGTTATCCCGATCCGCCGACCGATTTCGGCGCAGAACGGCTGGCCCGATGAAGTTCAGATCAAGGAATTGCCCTTGCTCCATCGTGTCGATCCACGAGTGAATGGCGATTGGCACGCGCCCGCGCCGCAGTCGCTCAATGTGAACGCAATGAGCGGCCGCAAACCGGTCGGGCACGATCCCTATTTTGTCGGACATCTATCCCGTGTCCGTGCGTTGGCCGGATTGCCCCGGGGTTCTCACATGGAGAGGCGATATTTCCTCAATGCTGGCGCCTGTGAAAAGCCCGCGTCCAGCGAGCCCTTGGCTGTTGTTGGTGAAATGACCGAGTATCGACACTTACACGGAATCGATGCCGGCTGGCAGCGGAACCTTCCCAAGGCAGCACCACCATTTGCGGCGTCGAACCATCCATGAAATCGTTGCCTAGAACGACGAAGTGGAGGAGGCCCTCGCGGACGAACAGCTCAAGAGACGGCTGGCACACGGTTCTGGCGCTCACAAACAATCAACCATCAGCCGCCACTCTGAGATCCCGAAACGCGGCCCGCCTGAAGGCGCGACCCGCGAAACAAAGCGATCAAACACGCACCATGGAAGGCCCGAAACTAATCAAAGTGCCGCCAATCTAAGAACCTTATCGGCTCCCCCCCCTTATGGCGCGTATAGACGCTGCATGCTCGATACAGGCTTTTCCCATGCGCTACAGGGATCCGCGAATTTTGTTTTCAAGCGCACTTCCAATCCCCGCCTCACGTTGGACCAGGACCTATCGAATGTCACAGGGTGAGTTCGAAGCGGCACCAGCGAAGACGGAAGGAGCCCGCGACCTCTTGACCCAAGGGCGCCGCAATCCGGCCGAGCCCACCACTCTCGCGCGCGCAATTTCGTCCGCTTGGGCAGATCAATTTCGGGTCACATATCGAAGCGCAACAAACGCCGGTTTCATCACACACCGGGCTTTCGAGCGCTTACAAAACTGGCTAACAACCGAAGAAGTCCCCAACAAGGATTGCCGCTCAGGTGCGTGGTCGCTACCGGACTCGTCACAGACCTGTATTACCCGTAACCAGGAGACCCGCGAGGATCGCTAGAGAAGCAACTCCCGCGGCGGCGATTTTGTTAGAGACTTCGCAGGCAGTCGCGCCAAGCATCCAAAACCTCCTTTTTGCTTCCTGAAGCGACTTCCGACAGTAACGCCACCCATAGCCCAGCATGAAATGGTTGGAACCGGCCCGATCGACGCGAGATCAATTTGAGACGATCGCCCGCGCCCAACCACCTTGAGACAGACTTCAAACACTCGCGAAGGGCACGGCGTGATCGGTCGCCTTTGCTTCGTCTAGCCCAAGCAGACGTCTCATTTAGGAATGGCGGCCCCAGGCAGCCTTTCCTGACAGGCTTCCGCATTAGAGGTCGCCACCGGCCGATATCCATGACTTCAACTTCAGACCCAGCTTTCGCCCTTTGCTATGCTTGCCCGATAGCCTAGGAAAGCGGCCAGCACCCGCGCTCGTCGCGAGCCGCCTCTGGAATATCCTGAAGCCGCAAGATGGGTTTCTAGCTTCCAATTGAAAGCCCTGATGTCGGAATGCGCGGCTTGCGTGGCTAGAGATCGGCTTACAGGCTCACGTTTAGCGGCACGGGTTCCGGACCTTGTCAGCTGACAAGGTCCGTTCGCATTGGATCATCTGTCCCGACTGCGCCCGGATACCCTCAGCCACGGTTCGACAAAAGCAACCTAGAAGCCTTGTCAGCTGACAAGGTCTTCGTAAGCCGCACTAAGGCCGCCGAAGCTACATACCCCACCTCGTCTACGAACGCAGTCGGTCGACGGTCGTTCAGTCATCAATACCGCATCTCGGAAGTTGGCAGCACCGGAACCGGCGCGCTAAAGGTCCGAAGAGATGTCTTGCTCTCGAAGCCCCTGCAATCCCGACATCACGGAAAAAGCCCGCGCCGTCGCGTTCACGCGCACCGATCGCCACAGCATCCATCGGGATACAGGGGCGGGGAGCCCCCTAACGCATCCAAGATCCCGACAGCACCGGCAAAACCAAAGTCTCGTCAGAGACTTCAAAGAAATTGGTCCGGCAATAGGCGCGCCTTGGCAATAGCCACATCAGATCCCGCGCCCGCCACTTACGATTTTCGGTCCCTAAGTCACCAAGGCTTTCGTGCACTGCCGCGTCACCCGGTTCAATCCTGACGTCTATTCTTGCGGCTCGCCCTCGTGACCCAACACCTACGGGTGGATGGTCTTCGAGTGCTACGTTCCTCACGTCCCGCCGTCGCTATGCCTTCGCTGCATCAACGCACGCAAGGCCCACTCCCTCATATATCCAGCACCTTGTTTGGAAAATGCCCTCGACGCGAAACCCAAAGCTTGCATCCCGGCATTTGGCCTCTTTGGATGACCTGGACCAATCTTGTGGGTGCCAACGATCGCTTGGCTTGCTGGCCGTCGCTTTCGTTTCACGATCTTTGACACCATTCAGCGACAGGTATCGCGGCGAGGCCTCCGTAAGCAGTTTGATTCGAGATCTTCGGCGCGAAGCCCGGTGTTGGCCTGCGCGAGATAAACAAAGATCAAATCAGACCAATTTGTACGCCGTCGCGACCTCTTTCGCTGGAACGTCGAAATGCAAGCAGACATGATCGAACCCGCGCTAACGCTGCCCAACCGAACGGTTACATTGCCGAATACCAGCGCTGAAAGATCAGTGCGACTAGATCGTGAAGTTCGACTTCTGGTCGCGCCGGCGACAAGTCGTTGTCGTCGCCAACTTCCGAGCGAGGGATGCGGAGACACTGAGCCGAGAAAATTGGAACCTCCAGACTGACTTGTCGAACAGTGCTGCAGACGAAGGGGCAGGGGGTAGTCCTCTGCGCCTGGTTCACCGCTTGCGAAACGCTAAGGGAGAAGCGGAGTTCACGAAGCTCCTGCCGAAAGCGACCCACATTGCTATTGAACGCAATCAGTCCAGCCTCATGATTAGCCAGGTCATGGCCGGAAGACATGAGGGTCGGAGAAGGGGAGGGCGCTGGCGAGATATACGCAGGGATGTAGCAGATGCCAACTGTCCGACGTCAAAGAGGGTGGATCTCTCAGTTTCTCCAGCCTTCAGTTTCCAAAACCACTAGACGTGAAACGCCCAGCCTGGGTTCGACCGGCCCTTTGGCGATCATCTCGCATTGCTCAGCCGATAGAGATCGCCAATGGAGCTAGAGAGTTCAAGGTTCGATGGCAGAAGTCTTCCGGTAGTTAGCTTCCGCTTCTGCAATAATGGCTTTTATATCATATAGTTAACAAGTGCATAACTTTGGAGCGAACCCAAATCCGAACCTGAGTGCGATTGCGCTCCTGATTCCGCTCGCTTCGAACCGGTTGCTTGTGCTGGTGGTCGCACGGGCCGCTTCCCTGCTCAGCCGTCGGCATCACAAACGCCGCAAATGCGCGGAACTATCGCTTGAAACGCGCCAAACGCGCGGCTCGTCGAGCCCCCTTTGCGCCGACGAGCCTTCCGGAGATTCTGAGTGTTCAATCTGAACCAGGAGAGCGGTGTTTCCGTCGACCAAGCCGCATGTCGAAACTGCGTCGCTTGCCACCGTCCCTTTTCGTGCAACGATCTCAGGCGTGCAGGAGAATTCACTCGCGGCGCTCGAAGAGCGGGAATGCCGGATTTCCGACCATGCAAAATTGAGCCCAATTGGCCAGCGCTGTTCGGTCCAGTACGCTTCGATATGGCGCCCCACTGACGTCAATTGTCACCAGGTTGGCAGAGTACGGGACAGTGCTCCGGTTCGAGTGAGCGAGCATCGGGTGCAAGGCACCGGGTGATACCTGGATGGCGGCTGCGTCACAAATGGGGGTTTCCACCAGCCGGTAAGCGACGGATCGCTTGAGATCTCGTCAGCCCGTGAAATTGCAGGCTCACCGAAGTCCGCTCGTCATCCGTTTCCAACTTCGCTTGTTGAATTGCCATGACATGTTCGCGGTAGGAGCGGTCGCCCATGTTGTAGCGACCGGACAGTGTCACGTTTCCGCGGTCATCTGTCGGATAGGCGAAGGCGGTAAGCCAATCACGCTTTCCGCCAGGGGGAGGGCACGACGAGAACGATACCCGCGATCGGCGCCGATCGCGGTCACCGATGCCAATCATTCAAAACTGATGCCGCGAGCTAGGAGGTGGTCGGATTTCCCGAGCTCAACCATCTTGATAAGCGTTGCGTTGGGTTCGCAGTTTGCCAGCGCTGTCTGAGAACGATCTGGGATAGGCTCCTAGGTATCCGCTTCAGGCAGCCAGACTCGCAGCTGACCGACCGGTTTGAAGCCAAGCTTCAACAGTTCATCCAATGCAATGCCGTGATCGTATCCAACAAGTGGCAGATCTCGGGAAGAGGCGTTACCCGCGAGCAAAACAGCATCCCGAAACGCGGGCGGCGTATCAGACAGACTGAAGATGTTCGAGACGCCTACCGTATGAGAGGACCGGTTCACGATGCAGCCGGCATCAAAGCCATGCCCCGTCGATCGGCCATAGATATGCAGGTCGGGCTCGGAAAGCAGAGAGGGTGGAAAGACGTTGGCATCGGAGGGGCTGCCGGCCTCTTTCCAGGCGCGTTCCCAGCGGTTCAATGCTGTCGCGTCGCGCACGCGTTCCCAGCCTTGGGTCGAGGAAGCGGGCGTTCCGCAAGGTTCGGCCCAAACCCATGACGCCGTAAACAACAGCCGGAATCCCTTGCTGGTCAGATCCAGCGTCGAAAATCCGTCTTTTAGACTGGGGCGCCGTCCCAACCTATCCGTCAGCTGGGCGATCTCGACGAACTGGTCCGCACCACCGTTCGGGTCGAGTGTCGTCATGTTCGAATAGTATGGAGGGGCGATCGCATCGCTGGACCAAAACGTGTCGGTTCGGTGATCAGGCCGTCCATGTGCTCGAAACACCGCCTGATAGAGATCGGCATTGTTGGCCGCGCAAAGCCACGCTTTCTCTTCATCCGAGTGTATCGGGATTTCGGATTGTGAAAGGCTCTCTGTCATGGGTACCTGTTGAACTGAATGGCAAACGCCCGACCTGTCCGTTTTTCGCTCGTCTGTCGAGTAGCCACGACAGACGATACACCGCAGTTTCTGTCGATCAAACCCGAGAACAGACAAGCCGCGTTCCGGCCACCCTTGAAAACTCCCACCAGCGAAGGCTTGCCCCGCATTCGCGCGACATGACGACAATTACTTCCCTGTCGAAACGACATCTCCGGAGCTGCGCGTTCGAGGATCAACCCTCTGTGCCAACCGCCAACCATCTTTGCCCGATGTCTAAGTTAGACGGCCACATTCCCTCGGGGCCGAATGTGGCCTGATCGCTATGGCGGCTACAGATGTGATCGCGCCATCTAGGTTCGACGACGCCAGGTTAGCGGCATTCTACCGAAAGTCGGATGGAAGCTTAACTGCACCCCAGGTGATCTTGCTCAACCTTCCACGAAACGCAGATGACGGAAAAATCCGCACGGCTGAAGAACGGTAGACCGGACGCTGGCATGACCAAGGCTGGCTGCGGTGCTGGCTTGGGTTGGAATGAACTTCAGTGCCGCCTAATCTCGACAAGAGGGGAGGGGACTTGGATCCGTCGGCAACTCGCCAGCAAGACACCATCCGAGAACGAAACCTGTGAACGACAGGGCCCTTGGGTAATTTCGGCGAGCGCCGCTTCCTGCTCAAGTAGAGCCGGCATCATCCCGCGGGTTTGGCGATGCTCCTCCCAGCACCCATCGCGAAACCGTTATACGGCAGCGGATCATCGCCGCTTCAGATGCGTCACCGCTTTGACAGCTTTCCCGCCTGGTCGCCCATTGATGTCACCCACCCGATGCTTGCGAAGTCGCTTTCGTCGCAAGGCGGCGACCGCGCGTTGGAACTCTACCCTGCATTCCGCATCCCGCCGGCCCCGCGCAAGAGCGCCATCAACATCGGACCGAGCGAGAACTCACCGCGCCGCGCCTTCGAGGTCAGATCGCGGAGATAACCGCCCGCAGAATTGATGTGCCCAGCTCTTTCCAGCATGCAGGCAAGCGCCACCGCTGCATTTTCGGGTCCCATCACATCACAGGCATCCTGATAGGCACTCGGGCTGATGCCCAGCATCGAGCGAACGACCACGGCGGCCGCCATGAAGTCGCGCCAGTTCGATATCTCGCCGCTCTGCCCGTAAAGCCCGATCTCAGGGCAGGCCCGCAAAACCATCGCCAATGGGAACGCCTTAAGCGGCTCTGCGGTCTGTCGCTTTTCTCGCTCTGGCTTCGCCCCCAGCTCATTTCGAGAGCTAGGTTCAAGTTCACTAAGGGATTCGGTATTTGAATTCTGTATATGACGCTCAGAACGAGCATCATTGCTGCTCATATTTTGAGAATTTTGCTGATCTTCCAATTGATTGAGGATCTCAGCGCACAGCAGTTCCATTTCTTCGAGCAGCGCCTTGAGGTCATGGATGGATGGAGAGCGCGGCATACGCGCAACGAGGGCCAGGTAAACAGCCTCGATCTTCCCCCAATCGCCGCTCGCCCCCTCCTCTATAGCGGCAGAAATGAGCTTACGTGCGTCTCGGCGCCTGATCGTGAGGGCCTCCTTGGTGCGCCGAAAGAGCGTCCGTTCTGCTGCGACCTGTTGGGCCATTTGAGCAAGTTCCTCCGATCGCGCGAGCAGAGGTGCGAGATCGAAACCGAACGCGTCTTCGACGTCCCCCGACCTATCCTTGCGAACGTAACGCTTGCCATTCGCGCTGTCCTTGCGAACGATAAGCCCAGCATCGACGAGTGCTGCCAGGTGGCGACGCAAAGTCGCGCCGGCGATGCCATGCGCACGAATTGAAAGCTGAGTATTCGACGGAAAGACGATCAGGGATTGACCCTGGCGAAGGTCGGTCTCGGGATAGAAGCTCAACAGCGCATCAAGGACGGCCAGTGCCCTGTCCTGCAGGCCGAGAAGCGGCCGCGCCTCACAGGCGTCGCGAAAGACCTTCCACTTATCCGCCGACTTGTCCGGCGTGATCTCGACGGATGCTACTTGTCGCCTCACCAGCGCAAGCGTCATCGGCCGCCGCCCAAAGGGCGTCGTCACATTTGCACTCTGCATTTTCCCTCACCCTTCAGAAGGCAAAAGAAATCCGCTCACCAAATTAGGTGCCAAAGTCTCTTGACGGGGATTCGTGGAAATGCGATTCTCAGATTGTCCAGATATGAGAGAGGCTTCCACGACGGCAACGTTTGGGGGCCTTTTTCTTTTGCAGCAGTCCTTTCGTGTTCACGTATCCGATTGCATCTCCGACCGTTGTCAGAGGCCTTGATCCTTGCGGTCGCGAGAGAACCGCGCGACGAGCGCTGGCAGTTCCTCCCCGACGAATTTGACGAATTCCACACCGAGAGGCCCGTCGGCCGATATCCGCACCTCCTTGGCCGAAAGCTTCCAGGAACCCAGCTTGTTGCCGGAAGCATCGGACAAGTCCGTGCCGTCCTGGCGTACCGCGTTCGCGGGTTTTATGGTTTCGAAAGCACGCTGGAAGCGTTGATCGGACAACGGCGAAGCGGCGCGCGCCTCAGACAGGATCTGTCGAGCGGCCGCAACGGATTCCGGATGGTCAGCGATTGTCTTGGCGAATTCGAGCCAGCGCGGCCGGCCAATCTTTGGCGCGCGACCGATGGCCTCGATCACGTCGGTCGGGACCACGCGGTAAACGCTGCGCATCTTGGCGAGCTCCGGGTCGTCGATCGACAGTGCCGCCTTTATGTCGCGCGGCTTGATACCGGCGTCGTCCATGCGCGAGGCGAATAAGGCGCGTTCGATCCAGGTGAGATCTTGCCGGCTCGCATTCTCGACGCCCTGAGCAACGACCAGGTCCAGATCCGATATTTCGACTTCGATCGCGCGAACGGGCTTGCCAAGCTGTTTTGCGGCAAGCCACCGCCGGTGGCCGTAAATGATCTGGTAGCGTCCCGCCGACGAGGGGTGTTTGCGAACCTGGACCGGAACCTTCTGTCCTTCTGCATCGATCGAGCGCTTGAAGGCTTCGAAGTCGGCCCCGTCATCGTCCGGCAGCCTGTCCGGATAGGGGGAGGGATCGACCAGTGAAGGATCAAGCTCTCGGATCGCGCCGCCACCCGACTCGACCAGTGCTTTCAGCCGATCGCGCTCGGCCCGTATGTCGTCGATCGCTCGATGCGCGGCACCGACCACGCCGGCGCCGACCCGATTGGGAGCAGCAGGAGGAGCGGGCGTCGTCGATTGCTCTTTCGCAGCAAGGTTGCTTTCCAGTTCGGCCGAAAGCAGGCCGAAGCTGGCGACGATCGATTTGCGGGCGTTCTTGCTCATTCACGTCCCCAGCTCGAGTTGATCAAACGAATGATGGCCTCGTTCACGCCATCGACAGCTTCACGGGCCCGCTTGTGCGTGTCGCGGCCGATCTGGCCCATTTCGAGCTCATAGATCGACCGTTTGGCCAGGCCCGCCGCCTCGACTGCCGTGCTTTCGATCGCGGTCGGCAGGAGCACGTCCGAGCCGAAGAGATGACGCAACATTGCCACGACCTGCGACTGAGGTGCGTCGTTCGGATCGTGCCGCGTCACGAGGTAACGAATGAAATCCTGGTCGAGCTGAGCACCGTTATCGTTCAACACGCCGATCAGGTCGCCCATCATCAAGAGGAACTGGCTCATCGATGCAACGTCGAGCATCGCCGGGTGAACGGTGATGATCATGCTCGTGGCGGCGTAAATCGCGCTCAGCGTCAGGAAGCCGAGGGAAGGAGGCGTATCCAGGAGGACGACGTCGTAGTCGTCTTCCACCTCGGAAAGTGCGAGTTTCAAGCGCTCGAAGAAGATGGCGCCGGAGCTCGATTTGCTTGCGAGCACACGCGGCGTCTCGTGCTCGTATTCCATGACTTCGAGGTTGCCCGGTACGAGATCGACGCCTTCGAAGTAGGTCTTGCGGATGATGTCCCGGATCGGCCGGCGCTCGGCATCGTCGTAGCGAAGTGCCGCGTAAATCGTTTCGTTGGCGCCGACATCGAGTTCCGGCTGCGCGCCAAACAGTGCCGAGAGCGATGCCTGAGGATCGAGATCGAGCGCGAGTACGCGATAGCCATTGAGCGCCAGATAATGCGCAAGATGGACACATGTGGTCGTCTTGGCGCTACCGCCTTTGAAGTTGGCGATCGCAAGGACCTGAAGATGTTCGCCCGGGCGGCGGCGAGGCAGGAAGCGGAGCGCCTCGGAAGGCTTCTGCTTTGCAAACAGCTCCCGAAGCTCGTTGATCTGCGCGAGCGTGTAGACCCGGTGATTGTTCTCCAGGCGGCTTGGCTTGGGCCCGCGCCCCTCGGACGACATCAGCTTCAGCGTCGAATCCGGTATGGATGTCAGCTTCGAAACTTCGTTCGTCAGAAACGACCTCAAGGTCTTCTCGGACTTCGGCGGATACATGCGCGTTCGCAGTTGCTGCAACTGGCTCGACAAAAGACCGGCGTGCCGCAATATCTTGGCGGCAGCGTCTTCCTTGAGTTGAACGTCAGTTTCTGCAGGTCTAGCTATCGCCATTTTTCCCTCTTGGCGGCCGAAAGTCGGTTTACCGGCCATTGCCCGCCAAAGATAAAACACGATTCTCCCGGACCGTCCAGAACAATAGGGTTAACAAAGCCTCAAGGCTGATTGTGAAGCTTACCCGACGAAACCCCATCAACCTATTGGATTCGTTCATCTTTCCTGGACGAGATGGGCCACCAGGCGATGAGTTTGCGCACACCTTTGTTCGCCCAGACCCACAACCGAGAGGCGATTGCGCGAGCATTGGGCCTAGACTCGTGAATCGGCACCGACCCGCCAGCCGCGAATCATCTGCAGACGTTCGGTTTACGCGCTAATGCCGATAGTCCGCCCAGTCAGTGCCTCATCATCCTTGGTTGACCCTGCATGTCCCACTGCTGCGCGAAGGGTCGCCTTGAGCCAGGACAAAACTGCGCAGGCGAAATGCGCCTGCGGAGCAGACATCCGTTGGATTGTCGAGGCACCACGCCGGCTGGGCGACCATCTTTGATCGCTGCTTCCACATGGACAGCATCAGGACAACGACCAGGGAGGCCAAGCGTGACCAGCGAAGCGTTGTCGCGCGGCAGGTTCAATCCGCCCTTTTCGATGGGCTTGGTCAGAAAATCACCGAAGGCCGTGCCAAGGCTATTTGAGAAGACGACCGCAATCCAGAATAGGGTCTCGGTATCCCGGCGGTTGACGTGCGCGACATCAAGCTTGGCGTCCCGCGAATACCAAACAGCGAGCGATATTGCGAGCCCGAGCGTCAGGATGATTGACCCGAGAGGTAACCGAGGCCGAAGGACCGATCGATCATATCGGATATTTCCGTGCCGGCCGTGGCGGTCGCGACGATCGCCAGCCAGAACAGCGGCGAATAGAATTTCCGTGCGGAGATCTGCGCGACGAGGACGACCAGCAACGCTGCAAGTGTGATGCCGAACCCGACATAATAGCCGAGATTGAGTGTCATGGAGATGAAGTCGCCTGCGGTCTCACCAAGGGTGGTGGCGAGGATCTTCATGATCCAAAAAACCAGCGTCACTGCGGCGACCTTGGTAAGTGGCGCGGCCGTGGGCGTTTGCCGGAGAGCTCAGATGCGGTTTTTGAAACCATGATGCTTCCTATCGGGAAAAATGGTTGACCGTCTCGACGTGGGGTGATCGGCGAGAGAGGTGATCGCCGGGACGCCGAGGTCTTCGCACCTGGATTGGATGCGACTGAACCCTCAGGCCCCGCGGTTCTCGGGCCGAGCCGGGCGGATGGCCTGCCGCGCCGGATATTGAGGACCGATTCTCACGGTGGCTTTACGCAGAACTTACGGATTCGTAAGGGAACGACGCCTGAGAAGCCCGATCACATTCAGCCGCCCGGCGGGCGCCTCGCAACGCCCTGATGGTCTGTGCCATGGCGAGTGTGCAAGCACGTCTTGGGGTGGCAGCGCATGTATTGAGAGGGAAGGGCGTACCGCAGCAGCGATGGCTGGCCGGACCGAGAAAGCCACTCGGGCGCGCGACGAGATAAATTGCGGCTCGGCAGCGCCCACCTGTGGCACCCGCGCCGCATCACAAAGGAGATCACGCGATCCCTTACTTCGACCGAGGTACGGCCCTGAAAACGCCAGCACTCGGCGACTAAGCGCATACCGGTGACTATGAGACACCTGATGGAGGCTGGATGGATGTCTGGTCCCAGGCCGCGGCCATGCGCTAGCCACTTGCGGCCCAACAGAGAGGGCGGACCTTTCGGCTGCAGCGAACGAGGGGAGCGCCGTCCCGGCGCGCCCCTCAGGCTCGACCAATGCCGCGGGCGTCTAGCTATGGACCGCGGCGACCAGGCGGCGGCAAGCGTCCACGAGGTTCGGCTCTTGAAGCAGGGCGCCGCCGATGAGGTACATGACGTCGTTGCCGTAGGCTTCGCGCATCTCGGGGACCCGCTCGAAGGTCATGCCGCCACCGGGAGCGGCGACGATCGCCTTCGGCCCGCCCATGTCGACCGCGCAGGCCCGGGCGATAGACAGGCATTCCTCTCGCGTGAAACCGAAGCGGCCTCCGAAGTTCGGATAGATCACCGCGTCCGCCCCCATCAGCCGATGCAGCGTGCCGAAGAAGGACCGGTGCGAGAAGCCGCAATCGGAAGAGACCACATTTGCGCCCGAGAAGGCCGGGTGCGAAACGATCGGCAAGGTGAAATCGGGGTCGGCTGCAAGCGTGCGGACGACATCATAACCGGTCAAAGCCGGGGCCAGCATTACCGCACCGGCACCGGCTGCCTGCGCATCCTTCGCCCGCTCAAGCACGGCTGAAGCCGGCCCGGTGACATTCGGCACGAAGCTCGTGTTGCCACCGGTTTTGGCATTGGCCTCGCCGACGGCCGCGATGCAGGCCCTCAGGCGTTCGGAAAAAGGCGACGTCACCTGATCGACGAGACCGTGGTCGTCCTTGACGAAGTGCATGCCGCCAAGCGCGAAATCGTGGGCACGGCGCGCAAGTTCGGATGTCGAAAGCCCGACGGGCTTGATCGCCGACATCAAAAGAGGGCTTTCGCCCACGCCTGCGCGGGCACGAAGCCCGGCAATACCGTGCTTCGGTCCTGCGCAAAGCGCAAGGATACCCGGAGAAAGACCGATATCCTCGACCTTCAGGCCGGGCTTGATGGAACTGTTGCCGAAGATGACGTTCAAGAGCTGCAGAAAGTCGCCGCCGACATCGTCGTCGGAATAGGAGATCGTGGCGAGAAAGCCCGGCCGGCCGGCCGGATCCGGCTTCAGGTCCTCCAGCTTGCCGAGGATCTCATCCTCGACATAGCCTTTGGGAACAGCGCTGCGCGGAATTTCGACGGTCTGCTCCAGCGCGATGTCGAGCGCGCGCGCCTTAGCCTCCTCGGCCTCAGCGGCGCGCACGTAGTAGGTGACGGTGAAACGCGGAGCCACTAGAGCGCCTCCGCCTTCTGTGCCGAATGCACGTGATCGATGCGGACCTCCGTCAATTCGTCCTCGCCAATCTCCAGCGGCTTTCCGACGAGATCTCCGATCGCGCCAACGAGCGCGCTCGCATCGAGCCCATACTTCTTCATGAGGTAGGGCTTGGACGCGCCATGGGCGAAGGTGTCGTTGAGGCCGAGCCGCTTCAGGCGGACGCCGAGGCCTTCTTCGGCCAGAATTTCCGCAACGAGCGAGCCGAGGCCACCGACGATGGTGTGGTTTTCCAGCGTGACGACCCCCTTCTTGCCACGCGCGGCCTTCAAGAGGCCGTCGCGATCGAAGGGTTTCAGGGTCGAGGCGTGCAGGTGGGTGATGCCGATGCCGCGTGCCTGAAGCGGTTGGGTGGCGCGCAGCGCTTCCTCGGTGCAGACGCCCGAGGAAACGACGAGTATGTCGTCGCCCTCGGACAGGACCCGCAGCTTGTTGAACGCGAAAGGCGTGGAGAAGAGACGCGGGACCTCGCCGCGGAGCACGCGCACATAGACGGGCCCGTCGATGCTGTCGGCCACATCGAGAACGGTCTCAACCTCGGTGGCGTCACCGGTCTCGAGGATCGTCATGTTCGGTACGGCGCGCAAGACCGCAATGTCTTCGATCGCCTGATGGGTGATGCCGCCGGGCGTGGTGATGCCGGGCAGGAAGCCCATCAGCCGAACCTTGCGGTTGGAATAGGCGATGGAGTTGATGAGTTGGTCGTAGGGGCGGCGGTAGAGGAAGACCGAAAAGGTGTGAATGAACGGGCGGTAGCCTTCCATCGCCAGCCCGCCAGCAAAGGACAGCATGTTCTGCTCGGCCATGCCGAGCGAGAGGAATTTCTGCGGATGCCGGTCGCGGAAGCCGTCGACCTCGCAGGAGGATGTCAGGTCAGCGGAAAGGCAGAGGACCTCGGGCCGTGCGGTGGCAAAGGTTTCGAATGCCTTGGCGTAGGGACGATTGACGATCTCGACCATGTTCAGGCCCCTTTCATTGCGTCGGCGTCGACGCCGAGTTCGGCCGCAAGTGCCGCCTGCATTTCAAGCCGCTCTTCCGCGCTCTTGAAACGCACGTAGTGAAGCCGCGGGAAACGTTTTTTGAGGAAGTCCATGCCCTGGTAGGGTGAGGTGTTGGCGAGGATCACCAGCGGCTTGCCCGGTTCCGCGCTTCCGGCCGCGGCCCTCAGCGCGTCGAGATCATGACCGTCCACCGACCGGCAGGTGACGCCGAAGGCGCTGACGCGGGCCGCAAGATCGCCAAGGTCGAGCACCGACGACATCGCGCCGTCGCATTGCTGGCGGTTCACGTCGACGACGACGCGGATGTTGTCGATGCCATGATAGCTCATCGCCGCAAGGCACTCCCAGGTCTGGCCTTCCTGGAATTCGCCATCCGACATGTAGACCCAGACCTTGCCCGGCTCCTTCTTCTGCAACCGCGCCCAGGCGACGCCCGAGGCCATGGAGAGACCCTGCGCCAGCGAGCCCGTGGTCACTTCCATGCCGGGGCTGTGCTCGGCGCCGATCATCTCGACCGAACCGCCATCCTTGTTGAAATGGTCGAGCGCGTGCTCGTCCATCCGCCCCATCTCAATCAGCGCCGAATAGATGACGAGCGCATAGTGGGCGGGCGAGATGAAGAAACGGTCGAACGCCGGCCCGACCGGTCCGTGATAGCCGGCACCGGTGAAAGCGTCCGGATTATGCGCAGAAGGAACACCGCGAAACGGCAGCGGCACCTTCGGCAAGGTCGGCTCGCCGAGCGTCAGAAGCTCGTTATAGAGCAGCGCCAGGCTCTCAGCGGCCGAGCAGGCCTGGCTGAGATAACCGCCATTGTTCTTCATCGTGTGGAAGAACACGCGCCGGCGGATGCCGAGCGCGATCTCTTCCGTTGAAACCCGGTTCGTGAGTGTCATCGTCTCAGCTCCGTTCTGGGAAAAGCGCCTTGAGGCCCTCGGGCGACGGCGTTGCGATGCCGCGCTCGGTGATCAGGCCGGTGATGAGGCGGGCGGGCGTGACGTCGAAGGCCGGATTGGCGGCGGGGCTGCCCTCCGGCGAGATGCGCACGCTGGCAATCGAGCCGTCACTGGCGCGCCCCTGGACGAAGCTTACCTCGTCGGCGGTGCGCTCCTCGATCGGAATTTCCTTAATCCCGTCGCGCACCGTCCAGTCGATCGTCGGCGAGGGGAGGGCGACATAGAAGGGGACGCCGTTGTCGCGCGCGGCAAGCGCCTTCAGGTAGGTGCCGATCTTGTTGCAGACATCGCCGTTGGCGGTCGTCCGGTCCGTACCGACTATGACCATATCGACATCGCCGTGCTGCATCAGGTGCCCGCCGGCATTGTCGACGATCAGCGTGTGCGGCACGCCATGACCGTTCATTTCCCAGGCGGTGAGATAGGCGCCTTGATTGCGCGGGCGCGTTTCGTCGACATAGACATGCACCGGAATGCCTTCCTCGACAGCCATGTAGATGGGGGCAGTCGCCGTGCCGTAGTCGACGGTCGCAAGCCAACCGGCGTTGCAATGAGTGAGAATGCGCACGGGTTCACCCGGCGCCTTCTTTGCAGCAATCTCGCGGATGACCTTCAAGCCGTTTGCGCCGATGGCGCGATTGAGTTCGACATCTTCGGCCGCGATCTCGGCGGCGCGATCATAGGCTGCCTTGGCACGCTCGCCTTCCGGCAAGGGGCGCAGATGGTCGCGCATGGCGTTCAGAGCCCAGCGCAGGTTGATCGCGGTCGGGCGTGTTTCGTTGAGCTCCTCCCAGACGGCGTCGAGATGGGCGTTCGACGGGTCCTTGGCCATCGCAATCGCGACACCGTAGGCGGCGGTGACGCCGATCAGTGGTGCGCCGCGCACCCACATGTCGCGGATGGCGACGGCGACATCGGCGACCGTCTTCAGTGTCACGACACGGAACTCATGCGGCAGCCAGCGTTGGTCGATGATGTCAACGGAACGGCCGTCCTCGTTGAGCCAGATCGTATGGTAGTGGCGTTCTCCGACTTTCACGCTGATGTCTCCTTCTGAAGGCGTTCCGCAAGCGCGCGGATGTCCTTGAGGCTGTGGATATGATGCCGGTTGACGGCAAGGTGACGCCCGAGCTTCAGCGCCCTGGTTTCACAGGCAGCGCGGCGATCGGGGTCGATAATGGTTTCGAAGTCGGCGTTGTGGGCGAGCCCCAGGATACGGCGGTGCATCTCGACGCCGGCAAAGCCCAGCATCTCGCGCCAGATCTCGTCGATGACGATGTCGAGCGCCTGTTCGGCGCCGAACGGGTCGTTGCGCGCTTCAAAGAGGCTTGCCTGATAGAGAATGCCGTTACGCTCGGTGCGCCAGAGATGGGCGAATTCGGTGCGGAAGGTTTCCCAGATGACTTCGACCGTATCGAGCAGATAGCTACGCATGCTATCGCGGGCACCGGTCCCGTTTTCGTGGCCGCTCTGCGAAAAATAGCTCATCCAGAAATTGGCAAGCAGCATGCCGACGTCGAAGCTGATCGGTCCGTAGAACGCGAACTCCGGGTCGATGACACGGGTCTCGTCGTCCGTCGCCATCACTGAGCCGGTGTGCAGGTCGCCATGGCAAAGCGTCTCCGCCTTGGCGGAGAAAAGATGCTTCAGCCGTTGCGCTTCGACCTTGAGGTCGCGGTCGGCGCGAAGCTCGGCCACAATGGGATCGAGCTGCGGCGTAGTGTGCCGATTGAGCTCTGCCTCGAAATAGGGATCGGAGAACACCAGGTTTTCGGTGATGTCGCAAAGCTCGATATTGTCGGCGAAAAGCGCAAGGTCCGCCTTCTTCTCGCGCGTGGCCATGGAGAGGTCGGAGCCGCGAAAGAGCGTACGTGCGACGAAGAGGCCAAGGTCACGCCCGATTTTCGGGAGCTGCCGCCCGTCGATCAGCGCGCGCCTCAAAATCACGTGCGGCGTCAGGAACTCCATGACGATGAGCGCCTGGGATTCGTCGAAGAAATAGATTTCGGGCACGAGTCCGGGATCGCGCGCTGCCTGACGCTTGAGGGCATGATATTCGAAATAGGAGCGCTTCAGCGGCAGCGGCCAGCTTTCGCCGACAAGGCGCACATAGGGCAGCGCCTGCTTGACGATGGCAGCACCCTTGTCTCCGGTGACGATGAAGACCAGGTTCAGGTTGCCGTCGCCGACTTCCTTGACGCTCCAGCGCGAAAAGTCCGGCCCGATCTTTTCTCTCAGGACGGCGTTGCCACCGAGTTTTTCCGGTAACGTCGCAGCGCTCAGCGCCTCGAAGACGTGCTTGTCCATATCGTTCTCCTCCAACGCATGGCGCGGGCCTCCACCGCTCGCAGCCATGCCGTGTGTGGTCACAACTAAGGCGGCATTATAGCAAATGTCAATGGCCTTGACATTTGACGGACGGCTATCCTAACCTGCCTTCATCGGGAGGAGAGAATGAGCGAACAGGCAGTGTTTCGCATTGAGGGCGTGCGCAAATCCTTTGGGCCGGTACCGGTTCTTCGAGGGGTGGATCTCGATCTCAAGGCTGGGGCGGTTACCGTTCTGATGGGCGCCAACGGCGCCGGCAAATCCACGCTCGTGCGGATCTTGAGCGGCGTCTACACGCGCGACGCCGGCACGATCACGCTCGCCGGCATGGCCTTCGAGCCGACGACCCCGGCCGAAGCGATCCGCGCCGGCGTCGTCACCGTGCATCAGAACATCAATGACGGGGTGGTCGCCGATCTCGACGTGGCCACCAATCTGACGCTCGATCGTTTGAACGGACGCGGTGCGCGGCTGTTCTTCAACCCGCGCAGGGTGCGGCGCGAGGCTGCCGCGGTCGCGTCGCGCATGGGGCTTGCGATCGATCTTGCCGCCAATATCAACGACTTGACGCTTGCCGACCGGCAGATGGTGGCGATCGCCCGTGCCATGGCGCACGAGCCGAAGGTGCTGATCCTCGACGAGCCGACCTCGTCGCTGTCGAGCGCCGAGGCTGACCGCCTATTTGATCTCGTCGATCGGTTGAAGGCGCGCGGGGTCGCCATTCTCTATATTTCGCATCGCATGTCGGATATCCGTCGGCTGGCCGACAGCATCGTCGCCCTGCGTGACGGCCGCATCAGTGGCCGCTTCGAAGGGCCGGAACTGGACTATGAGGGCGCCGTCAACGCCATGCTCGGTCGCAAGGTCTCGGCAGGGGCCGTCGATCTTCGCGACGGCGGCGCTCCGGTCTTTGCCCTCCGCGGCCTGAAGCTATCGGAACAGGCGCGCCCTTTCGATTTCACCCTCCGCGACGGAGAAATCGTCGCCGTTACCGGGCTTGTGGGCGTCGGCAAGACGGCGCTCGCCGAGACCCTGTTTGGCGCGCGCACGCCGTTCGCCGGTGAGATGATGCTCGACGGCGCGCGCTATGCGCCGGGAAGCACGGGCCGGGCGATCGCCCGCGGCGTCTTTCTTGTCGCCAAGGACCGCGCCGAAAGCGGCATCGTTCCCGACTTCAACATCTACGAAAACATCAGCCTGCCGTTCCTTAGCCGGCTCTCGCGCTTCGGCATATCGAGCCGGCGGGCGGAAAAGACCAAGGCCCGCCAGCAGATCGCGGCGCTTGGCGTCGTCTGCCGCAGCGAGCGCGACGAGTTGCAGACACTTTCGGGCGGGAACCAGCAGAAGGTGATGGTCGGGCGCTGGCTTTCCGAGCCGTCGCGCCTGCTCATCCTGGACGAACCCTTCCAAGGCGTCGACATCGCCGCACGCCGCGACATCGGCGAAAAGCTGCGGGCCTCGGCCGCGGGCCGCGCCACGATCCTCTTACTGACCGAACTCGACGAAGCCTTCGAAGTCGCCGACCGCATCCTCGTGATGTCGGAACAGACCATCGTCGGCGAGCACCGCAATGCCAACATCGATGTCGAGCGGCTCCTGTCGGAAATCGCCGGTCAATTCTATCAACAGGTCCATGCGTCATGAGCAGTGAACAGAGCAATTCCGCAGCACCGGTCGCGGTCCCTTCAAGCGCATCGGGAATTCGCGAGGCGGCGATCAAATACGGCTTCCTCGTGCTTCTCGCCGGGATGGTCCTTTATTTCTCGCTCGTGACCGGCGGCTTCGCCTCGCCGCAGAGCGCCGTCTTCATCCTGCAATCGGTGTCGATCACCGGCATCCTGGCGCTGGGCGTGACGGCCACGCTGGTCGTCGGCGGCTTCGATCTTTCGATCGGCTCAGTCGCGACAACGGCGATGATGGCCTCATCCTATGTGATGGTGGTGATGGGCGGCGACGCACTGACCGCAACACTCGTGTGCCTTGCCATCGGCGTGCTGGTCGGTTTCGTCAATGGCGTCATCATCGTCTATATGCGCGTGCCGGATCTGCTGGCGACGCTCGGCATGATGTTCCTCTTGCTCGGCCTCCAGCGCATCCCGACAGAGGGCCGGTCGATTGCAACCGGCATGACGCTTCCCGACGGTTCGGTCGCCGAAGGCACCTTCAGCCCGGCCTTCCTGGCGCTCGGCCGCCATCGCTTCGATTTTATCCTGCCCAATCTCGTGCCGGTTTCGGTCGTGGTGCTGATCGTGCTTGCGATCCTGATCTGGTTCTTCCTCGAATACACCCGCTTCGGCCGCATGATGTATGCCGTCGGCTCCAATGAGCGGGCAGCCGGCCTCGCCGGTGCGCCGGTCAATGCCTACAAGATTTCCGCCTACATCATCTCCGGCGTCTTCGCTTCAATCGGCGGCATCCTGCTTGCCGCCCGCCTTGGCCGCGGCGACATCGCGTCGGGCAACAACCTGCTTCTCGATGCGGTTGCCGCCGCGCTGATCGGCTTTGCCGTTCTCGGCGCCGCCAAGCCGAACGCGTTCGGCACGGCGATCGGCGCGCTCTTCGTCGGCATCCTGCTGCAGGGGCTGACGATGATGAACGCACCCTATTACACCCAGGATTTCATCAAGGGCGCCGTCCTCGTCGCTGCCCTGATCTTCACCTTTGCGCTCTCGAAAAGAGGCAAACGCTGACGGGGTTCCCTTCAGCGGAAAACAAAAAGTTCACCAGTGGAGGAGACTGACATGAACATGACTCGCAGAAGCCTGGGCCGCTTGACGCTCGGGTTGATGGGGGCCGCCGCCTTCGGCGTGCCGTCCTTTGCCGCCGACATGCCGAAGCCGTTCGACAAGGCCGGCGACGTCAAGATCGCGCTCGTGCGCTACCTTTCGACAGGCGACTTCTTCCAGTCCTATCTCGCCGGCGTCGAGGCGCAGTCCAAGGCGCTCGGCGTGCAGCTTCAGGTCTTCGACAGCCGCCAGGACGCAGCGCTCCAGGCCGATATGGTCGACCAGGCGATCGCACTCGGTGTGCAGGGCATCATCATCCAGCACGGCCTGACGGAATCGATGAAGGAAGCCGCCCAGCGGGCGGTCGACGCCGGCATCAAGGTCGTTGCCTTCGACGTCAACGTCGAAAACGAGAAGATCCCGCAGATCGAGCAGTCCGATCGCGACCTCGCGCGCCTCGCGCTCGAGCAGGCCGTCAAGGACAATGGCGAGAGCTTCAAGGCTGGCTACGTCTATGTCGCCGGCATCGCGCCGCTCGACCGCCGCGACGAGACCTGGAAGGAATTCAAGGCCAAGTATTCCGGCATCGAGGAAGCCGCGCAATTCGGGACCATGGACAACCCGATCGCCAACTCGGTCGCCAACCAGGCCCGCGCGGTGATTTCGGCCAAGCCCGACATTACCGTGATGTTCGCGCCCTATGACGAGTTTGCCAAGGGCGTGAAGATCGCAGTCGACGAGGCCGGCCTTTCGTCCAGCGTCAAGATCTACTCGGCCGACATTTCGACGTCTGACATCGCCGCCATGCGCGAAGCGGGCTCGGCCTGGACGGCAACGGCCGCCACCAACCCGGCCGTCGTCGGCCAGGTCTCGGTCCGCTCGCTCGCCATGCTGCTTGCCGGCGAAGACCCGGGCCGCCAGGTGGTCGTACCGCCGACGCTGATCACCCAGAAGGACCTGAACGATCAGGACATCAAGAACATGGAAGAGCTCGGCGTGAAGCTGCCGCAGTTCGCCCATGCAGATGTTGCCATGCCCGCATGGATGCCGAAGCCTTAATCTCCCAAGGCGAAACGAAAGGGGCGGTCGATCAGACCGCCCCTTTTTTTGTCCTGATTACTCTAATTCGCTTTCCGCCTTTGGCTGCACCCAGGCTTCGATCGCCGTCTCGGGGTAGATATGCACGGAGCCTGGCTCGAAATGGCTTTCGATCGCGTAGCCGAGGCTGGTCAGGTCTGTGCGATACCAGCCGACGATCTTGCCGCGCCATGAGGCGCGGCCTTTCTTGGCTGCATAGTCACCCATTTGAAACGCGGCATCTGCGGGCCATCGATCGACCATTTCGTCTCCATCCGAACAACTCTGGCGGGAGACTGCAGTGTGGCACGTTTTTACGCTTAGACGGAAGCACTCAGCGCATCGCCGCTGCGATATTGCCGCCATCCACAGTCGTCACATCCGCGGTGGTTCGTTCTGCGAGCGCGTGGTGCACGAAGGCGCGCGCTACGTCCTCGGCCGTCACTTCGAGACCGAGCAGGTTTCCGCCCATGTAGTCCTTGACCGAAAGGCCGCGGGCGGCTGCGCGATTGGCGATCATCTCGTCGTTTAGCAGGCCCGAGCGGATGCGGTCGGCGTTGACGGCATTGACGCGGATATGATCAGTGCCGTGTTCGAGCGCATACTGACGCGACAGGAACAAGGTCGCTGCCTTCGGCAATCCGTAAGCGCCGAACTTGGCGCCCGGATTGACAGCCTGCTTGGAGGCGTTGAACAGCAGCACGCCGCCGGTCTTCTGCTCCTTCATGATGCGCACGGCATTCTGCGCTACCGTCTGATGGGCGAAGAAGTTGAGCTCGAAGCTGCGGCGCAGCAGGGCGTCGTCCATGGTCGCAATCGGACTTTCCCAGGCGGCACCCGCATTGGAAACGACGATATCGACGCCGCCGAAGGTCGCGACCACCTGGTCGAAAGCGGCGCGAACGGATGCCGGGTCGGTGATGTCGCAGGCGATGCCGATCGCGTTGTTGCCCGCCGCCTTTGCCACGGCTGCCGCCTTGTCGCCGTCGAGATCGAGCACGACGGCATGGGCGCCCTCGGCGACGAAGGCCTTGACGATCGCCGCACCGATGGCGCCGGCGCCACCGGTGACGAGCGCAACCTGACCGGTAAACGGCTTCGGCCTGGCGCCGGCGAGCTTCGCCTGTTCCAGCGACCAGTATTCGAGGTCGAAGAGATCCGGCCGGCTCACCGGCTCGAAACGGCCGACGGATTCGGCGTCGCGCGCAGCCTCGATCCACATCTCGCCGACATCTACGGCGATCGTCGCGTCCTTGTACGTGCGGCCGTGGCCGAACATGCCAAGCCCCGGCACCAGCGTCAGGCGCGGCATGGGATCGAGCATGATGCGCTTGACGTCGTCGCGTGCGTCGTTGGTGTGGAAATACCCAGTGTAGTCTGCAGCAAAGGCAGCGACGCGCGCGTCGATCACGGCCCGGTAGCCCGAAAGAGCATCTTTAGCCGGCGCCGGAAGCACCATCGGGCCGGTCTTGATGCGGATGGAAAGATCGGGCGTCGAAACGCCCCTGGCGGCCATCTCCTCAACCTGTTGCGCGTTGACGAAGTCGAGGATAGCGGGCGAAGTGCGGAACACGCTGACCATGCGGTCAAAACGGCCCTCGCCCTTGTCGACAGCAACGGCACCGCGCAACATCGGCGCGATATCGGCTGGGCTTGCAAGCGCTGCCGGCAGGGCGGCCGGCGTGAACGGATTGTGCCCGTTGGCCTTCACATGCTCTTCGGCGAGCGTGACATAGTGGATCATCCGCTCATAAGCTTCCTTCGCAGTGTCGGCGAAGGTGAAGATCCCGTGCTTGTCGAGGATCAGCCCCTCGACCGTCGGATCCTGGTCGAACACGTCCGCCGCAGCCTTCGCCAGCGCGAAGCCCGGCATGATGTAGGGCACGAAACCCATTTTCCTGCCGAAGAGTTCGGCGCACATCTCCCGGCTCCTGGCCTGGTCGGCGATGGCAAGAATGGCGGTCGAATGGGTATGGTCGACGAACTTGTGCGGCAGGAAGGCATGCAGCAGCGCCTCCACCGACGGGTTCGGCGAGCCCGGATCGATGAGGTTGGCGCGCAGCAAAGTCACCATGTCCTCGTCCGACAGCCGTTCGAGCTTGCGGCTCTTCAGCAGCGGCGCGATCTTGACGGCGGGCAGGCCGGCGGGCTCGATCGTGCCCATGTCCCAACCACTGCCCTTGACGCAAAGCACGGCATGCGTGTCGCCGACAAGGTCGGTGATTTCGGTTTTCACCGAAGTGTTGCCGCCGCCATGCAGCACGAGCCGCGGCTCGCCGCCAAGCAGCCGCGTCGTATAGGTCCGCAGCGCCAGATCGCGGCCGATGCCCTTGGTTTGATAGCCCGCAACGACCTTCTCCGCCTCGTCATCGCGCCAGAGATTTTCCATAAGTTCAGCCTCCCGATAAACCGGCCCGGCCGGTATCGGCGGACCCAAATTCGAGGCTCAGGGGGCGCCTGAGCCGCTCTTGCCAAGCCCTTCACGGTTCCAGCGATCCAGGACCTTGCGTGCCATCGACTCGGTGATGACGAGATGCGAGACGAAGCCGCCCTTCAAGGCCGCCATCAGCGGCTCGAACTTGCTGTCCTCCTGGACGACCAGCATGCGCTTCTTGATCGTGCGGATGGATGCAAGATCGGCCGAAATGCAGCGGCGATTGTGCTCGCAATCCATCCATTGGCCGTGGCGGTCAATGAGCTGTCCGGCAATGACGCCGGCCGCGCCCTTTTCACCCATGGCATGCATGTCTGCAGCCGAGAGCGCCCCGCACTTGACGAGGTGGCTGTCATCCTCGATGCCGCCGACCGAGTAGAGCGCCAGGCCACAGTCGGAGATGGTGGCGAGTTGTTCCTTGATGACCGGTTCACCGCGTAGTTCTTCGGCCAGCCGCTCGGAGGAAAGAACAAGCGGCGCATAGAAATTGATGCCTTCGGCATTCAGACGGCGCGCGATTTCCGTCGTGCATTGATCCGGGCGGTAGGAATAGGGCGCGCCGAGATTGCCGCAAAGCTGCACGACCGTAACACCGCGCAGGTCCGCAAAGGGCATGACGTCGGCGATATGATAGACGGTGCGGCCCCAGGCAACGCCGATCCGGTCGCCCTTGTTGATCAGTTCGAGAAAGACGGACGCCGCGACGACGGGCATTTCGGCAGCCGGGTCCATGGCCTGCCGGTCTTCCGGCACGAGCCACGCGGTCGTCAGCCCGGTGGCGTCTTCGAGCTCGCGGGCAAGCACGTCCTGCGAAAACAGCTCTGTCGAGGTGGTGATCGTGACGATGCCC
>NZ_CP070353.1:4032500-4152503 GCF_016919405.1 Ensifer sp. PDNC004 | reverse complement strand
GCTCGGTCGCGAGACGCACGCGCTCCATCAGTTCTTTGTCGCCATTGCCGGAGACAGAGATTTTGCTGTGAAACTCGAAGCGCATCGCCCTGTTCTGGTTGGCCGGCGCGAACATCCTACCCATTGCGGCAGATACCCCCAGCCTTCCGGAACCGTCACGCCGCAAGGGCATAATCGCCTCTGGCCCCGCCTCTCCCATCAACCCCGTACCTTTGGCGAACGGGAAAAGCGTGGGGCGATCGACGATCTGGTTAGTGAAAGCTCCACCATTAGCGAACGCCGTCACGCCGTGCGCGCCGTATACTCCGCCTTTCGCATTGACCGTGCGTAGACCCGCCCATGGATCGGCAGCCCCACCGCCACCGAACAATCCGCCGAACCATCCCAGAATGCCGCCCGAGCTGCCGCCACTGGCTTTCTTCACATCGAAGATCGCGTCCATGACGTCGTCGAGCAGCTTATCGACGATGCGATCGAGAGCACTAAGTGCCGCTTGCGCGAAGGCATCCCAAACCGAGGCGCCCTCTTCGATCGCCCCTGTGAAATCGTCGATGAAGCCCCGAGCCGTGTCACGGGCAAACCGCATGTTGTCTTCAAACTTGCGGCGAGCTTCCTCCGCCTTTTCGGCCGCCGCCTCTGCGTTCGCATAAGCCGAGGCGACACCGAGGATACGCTCACGCTCTGCGGCCAAATTTGGCGAGAGGTTTTGCGACGAAGCATTGATCAGCTCCTGCGCGTTGGCGAACGCTTTGCCGATCGCTAGGCCATCGCGCTGCGCGGCGGTAAGCATGTCCTGCACCGCGGCTTGGCGCTCGATCGCAAATGTGGACAGCCCGACAACCTTGGTGTCCTGTTCGGTCGCTTCAGTGCGCTCTTTGATGCGTCGGATTGTGCGTTCATAGTCCGACTCGCGAGCGGACTTGCCGCCTTTTTTCTTTTCGTCCGCAAGCGCGTTCTTGATCGCCTGCTCTCGGACATCCTTGTAGAAGCCACCGAGCGGATCGCTCCCCATGATCTCCTTGATCTTTTCGCCCCTCTGATCGACTGCTTTTTTCAGGTCATCAGCGTAGGTATTGGGAAGTTTAGAATCCCCGAAGTCGAGCTTGCCGATCGGGCTAATGGTGAAGTCGCCGCCTGGTATCTTCGAGAGCGCGACGTTGGCGCCTTCGATCAGCTTGTCGAGGTGCTCGGCCGCCTTTTGAACCATAAACTGGACTGCACCGATAAGTGCATTCGCCGCGCCTACAGCAGCGGCGCCGATTGTGTTTGGCAGCTGGTTCCAAAGAAGTTTGATATCCTCAAACGCAGCACGGAAAGAGTTGATGATGAGGTTACCGGTGAACTTTACGCCGGCAATGACGCCATCCCATGCCGCTTGAAACCAGCCGCCTATGGAGCCGATCGCAGGCTTGAGGAAATCGGACAGGTATCGCCAGAGCACTTGAACGCTGGCGAGCGCAACATCGCCGAAGCCAACAGACGCTTTGGTCGACTTGTTGATCTCATATGTGAGGCCAGCAAACGCAGCAGCGGCGGCGACGGTAGCTCCCGACAACAGAGGGAACTTTGTGATCACGCCCGTGATGAGATTTCCAGTTTCCTTAAATGCGCGGCCAACACCGCCCTCATTCGGTCCCCAGATCTGGGCTATCTGCGGCCCCTGCTGAAGGAATACCTGTGACACAGGCATGCCGAGCGCAAGCGACTGGAAGACGTCATTCAGCTGAAAGACGAGCTGGCGCTGCTGATGGCCATTGTCGTTTGCCGCCGCTGCATGTCGGCGGTGCGCATTTGTCGCGCTGTCTAGCGCCGCCTCCTCCATGGCCAGCTTGGCATTGAGCGCCGTAACCGACGCCGCAAGCTGGTGTTGTCCAGCCGCCGCCAGGTCCGCTCCATTAGCAACCATGCCGTACTTGCGATAAACTCCGACCAGAATTGCATCGACGCGCTCTATGGGCACCGCGCCCTTGTCGATGGCGCGGCCGAGCGACGACACAGCCTGCTCAAACCCGGCAGCATTCTTGTAACCGTCGATGTAGAGACGCGAGAGACGCGACAGAGCACCGCCGGCAGCCCCTGCTTGCGCATCCGTCCGCGCCAAGGCCGCACCAACCTCGACGCTCGACGCGGCTCCGGCTTTGTCCGCCGCGATCTTCTGGTTCATGCCAGCGACGTACTGGCCAGCACTCATCTGCGCGTCCACCCTGAGGGATCGAAGGGCAACTGTCACGGCTTTACCTTCAGGTTGAAATGAGTATGGTCAGCCATCCATACGGGAGGCAGTGATGGCAAAGGTCATTCGGACCACGAAACGACAGCGCGGAATTTTTGGAACTATCGTTTGGTGGTTGTTTTTGGCCTGGAACGCCCTGATGGCCCTATGGGTATTCTGGGCGATCAAAATGACCTCAGACCAGGTGCAGGTAACGACGGATACCGCGACGCAAGCCGGGGCAGCAATCGGCGGAACTATCGCTACGGGCGCGCTGCTCGGCCTCTGGCTCCTTGGCTCCCTGATCCTCGGCCTTGTTGTGGCCCTGACCCGCGGCAAGACCGTGACGGTCGAGGAGACGGTCGGCTAACTCGCGCCGCCCGCCTTCGTTTGCTCTGATCGATATTGCAGCCATTCGGCATCGACAGCCTGAAGGAAGAGCACGAAATCATCGAGATCGTGGTCGATGATGCCATGGTCTGCTGCATAACGGCTGATTGCTACATAGGAGATCGGCCCCTCACCGCCGAGCGCGCCATAGAAGCGGTCAAACCGCAACGCTTCCCAGGCTCGGAAATAGAGGCCGTGCCAGGGCTCAATTTCCGTCCCCTCCGGCCGCTCCGGGATATCGATATAGGCCGCCTCGTCTGGATTTTCATCCGCGAGACGCTGCAGCCAATCGGACTGGCCTTCCTCGGCAAGGCGCCACCGGAAGGCCGCCCTTAGTTTTTTGCGGCTTCCTCAACGAATTCGACCGAGCGCTGCGCAACTTGGCTGGCGCACCATTCAATGGCGGCAACAACGTCCCGAAATGCCGGATCGGTCAGGGTCTCCAGCGCAATTTCCGGCGTGTAAGCGACATCGAGACCGCGCCACCCGAAAAGGATCTCGTCGCAATATAGCTTCCCCGCCTCGCGCGCCATCACGTCCGGCGGCGGCGCTCTGCCTTTGTGCTTCCGCGTGAGCCGCTGAAGCATAAGGTCTCGTTTGGTGGCATATTTCGGCGCATGGAGAGATCGAACGTTGAAAGCTACGCCGGGCCAGTCGGGATAGTCGATCCAGTCGCCAGCCGCCTCGCGATCGAGATCTGCCCGCAGCGATGCAAGTTTCACAGTCATAGGATAAAACTCCACGGTTTTTGGTTGAACATTCTTAGGCGTTGGCACGTATGCAGGGGGCATCAAACGCGAGAAGGAAACAATGAAACTGAGTGCTGCCAACGAACGGGAACTCCAAATTCAACGGCTCATCGTCGAGGGCCGGGAAATCGCTGCCCGCGCATCTCGAATGAGCGTTGACTGGGATCTGATGTCCCTCAATGAACGGGCAGAAAAGCTCGGCGTCCGCTTCAAGATTGTGAAAGACGAACATGCCAGCGAAGAGAATTCCTGGCTCATCGACTGGGATTTTTTTGAGCAGAGCTAAGCCTGATAGTATTCGAAGCGGTCGAGCAGGAGATGCGCTTCGGTCAACGCGTCCTTGGAGGCGGTCGCTGTCAGCGGAAGCATGGTGTCTTGGTTCTTGCCACCGGCAGAGACCGACCCTTCGGTGAAGGTGATGCGCGGCACCCCGTAGACCAGAGCCTGGTTGTCCTTCGCGATGCGGGCATTGATGTTGGTCGGGACCGAGTTGAACAGCTTCTCCAGCAGAGCCTTCGAGCCGAAGAAGCTTTCCATCGAGACCGTGACCATCGCGCTACCCATGCCGATATCGACTGCGCCGACCTTCTCGTCGCTGCGGATCGCGTTCAGCATGCGCTGATTGTTGTTGAGTGTGATGCCGAGCGTCCGAACGAAGTTCGGCCCGCCGACCGGCACGCCGTTTTCGGCGATGCGGCCGACGTTGACCGCCGCCGCCATCACGCGGTTCTGCGTGACCGGCTCCGGCGTAGCGTCGAGCGAGGCCGTCGCGAGTTCACCGGTCAAACCGTTCAGCGTCAGCACGTACCGCGCGATCTGCTCGCTCTCGAAGCTGAACTCGATCTGCCCCACTTCCATGCCGCGCTGGATGATGTAGGTCGGAACCGTCTGCCCCATCCATCCGCGTTCGATCGTCTGCGCGAGCTGCATCACGCCGTTCTTGATCCGGTCGCCAAAGAAGACGCGCAAGGTCTTGCCGACACCAGCGTCCGCAGCCCATCCGGTCGGCAGGTTGTCGAGCGTCAGCTTGGCGGCGGCAATGCCGGTGACACGAGCCCAGCCGTTCAGCGCCTCCGCGGCGAACCGATAACCGGCCCCCGACCCGCCAATCTTCACCCATTGCCCGACCGCGAGACCAAGCGTCGTGAAGTCGAGCGTCACCGATGCAAGGCCATCGGCAATCGCCGTGATGTCCCCGGCGACGCCCTCGAAGCCCACCACCTTCATGCGCGCCCCAGCTGCCGGCGCCGCCTCGTCGGTCAATAAAGCCGCCCCTACTGCCGGAACCGTGGCCGACCCGGCGGAGATCTTGAAAAGCCCGTTGTTTCCCGCCTGGCCGAAGCCGGTGAGGCGCACCAAATGGCCGACCACAAAGGCCGAGCCAGCCAGGACCGTAATCACGCCGGTCGCCGCCGAGACGCCGGTGATCACGCTGTCGGCCGTGCCGTCATTGTCCCGCTGCGGCGTGTTCGTCCAGGTGTTGGCGAAGACGCTTTCGATGAACAGCGACAACGGTGAGCCATCGACAGGATAGGACAGCTCGCCGTTAATCGTGCCCTGATTGGTCTCGTTCACCTTGACCGGATCGGAATCCATGCGATCGTCGCGGATCTCTTCGGAATTGGTGAAGACGGGCTGAAATTGCAAAGCCTCGCCGGTAAAGCGATGGGCGCGCATCCGGGGGTTGGCGGGCGTTTCGCCGCGCGTGGTCTCGCGGGTAACGGTCATCCGCACCCGGTTCGTATCGGAACCAGCCATAGGTTTTCTCCGTGGTGATGATGCCGCGCGCAGCGGCCAAGGTTTATTCGTCGCGCTGCCAGTCGATGGTGACCGTCATGCGGAAATAGCTGCCATCCGCCTTGCCGGGTTCGCCGGCTCCGATCGAGGCATCGCGGAAGACAACGCCGGCAATTTCCTGCCCGCGAAAGAGGTCGGCGATCTGGCGGCCATACTGGCGGGCAACGCGCGTGCCCACGCCTCTCGGCGTCATTACGTGCACATAGATCTGCCCAGCCTCGCGCCAGAGGTTCGCATCCTGCGTCTCGGCGCCGATACTCTCCTGGGCGAAGAGGTCGCCGAACATCTCGACGAGCAGCCAGTAATCCGGATCGCTCGGCGGCTCGAAGCCGTCGTTCTCGAATGCAATCGGTGTCGCGAGCCAGTTGGCGACCAGGTAATCATGCGTGGCATCGTAGCTCTCGGGTGTCGACATCACTGCACCATGGTCATGATGATGGCTGGATAGGTGATCGGCGTTCCGGCCTGCCGGTCCTTTCCTCGCCCCTGATTGCGCTTCAGCCGATAAGGGATCAGCGGATGAAGCCCTGCCCCGAGATCCAGAAACCGAATCTCGAAATTGAAATTCTGCGCCCCATAGCGCCGGACCAGGCTCGTTTTGGCCTTGTCGAACATGCGGGCGGGGACGCTCATCTGCATCGCACCCACCTGCACCTTGCGTACATAGGGCTGTGCATTGGTGATGATCACCTCGGCCGATGGCAGTATATCTTCGAACTCGGTCACCACCTTGCCATCGACGATGACGATGAAAGACGATGCGAAACGGCCGCTCTGTCGGGGGCTATTCTTCACCAGCGCGTCGAGGGCGTAGCGAATGACGACGCGCCACCACGAGAACTCGTAAAGGATTGGCCCCGGGGCTTCGACCGCCTCCTCCGAGACCCCGCGACGGCCATTGACGAACAGCTCATAGACCGGCGTCGCGGCGCCCGACTGGATCGCCTCAGCGAGCTGCTGCCGCGCAAACTTGGCAAGCTCGGCAGAGATCTGATCTGGAGCAATCTCGGTCGTCGCCAGGCTGATCTGCCGATCAAAGGTATCGAAGCGCGCCATCAGCCCTTGATCCTCAATTCGATGCGCACCACCACATCATTCAGCTTGCGGTGATCGTGCTCCTCGATGACCCGAAACCGGCCATCAACCTCGCACCAGTCGCCCTTCTGCGGATAGGGCAGCGGCCAGCCCGCAAGATCGGACGGGGAAAGCACCACATTGCTATCGGTCTGCAAAACGCCGCTTTCGCCGACAACATCATCCGCCTTGTAGCCACGGACAAACCCGAGCATCGCCGCGAGCGCGGTCGGAGCTTCCTTTGATCCACGTCGAACCCGCACCGCCTGCCCGTGTCTGGCGAGCTGCCGATCGAGTGCGGCAATCGCTTGTGCCGGCGTCATGCGTAGACCCTCAGGCCGCTGAGCAGCCGATCAGTTGCCTTGCGGATGATTTCGCCAGCCTGCTCCGAAACGGTGTACTGAAATGTGCCGACACCCTCGACCTCTTCGGAGCGCAGGAATAGATTTTCCGCCCCGATCGCCTTCATCTGTTGAACGCCGAGCACAACAGCAACTTTCGCGTTGGCTGGCACATCACCGGTCCCGCCGTTGGCCACAGGCGTGCCGTTGTAGCCCGCCTCGTAGATGATTTTGACTGCATCCGGCGCGCACTCCGTCGCCGGGAACTGAAAGCCCCTCCGAAAATCGATGTAGCGATCT
The DNA here is from genome assembly GCF_016919405.1 of Ensifer sp. PDNC004. Taxonomy (NCBI): domain Bacteria; kingdom Pseudomonadati; phylum Pseudomonadota; class Alphaproteobacteria; order Hyphomicrobiales; family Rhizobiaceae; genus Ensifer; species Ensifer sp. PDNC004. The sequence continues at coordinate 4,145,640 of NZ_CP070353.1, read as the reverse complement.
TCGGCCAACCGGAAGTTGGACGGATCGATCGTCTGCTCGACACCGTCGCGATTCCGGAAGGTAATCGCGATCGTGGAGGGGATGACCTTCGGGAAGAGCGAGAAATCCCAGGCCCCCGGATCACGGCCCGGAAAACGATCGGTCGTGAACTCCAGCTTCTGAACACCGAGCGCGCGCCCAAGCCAGCCCACTGGGCCATCGATCTCCGCCTGCACAGCAGCAATCAATGCAATGATCGCGGGATCATTGGCAGTGTGTTTGCCGGCGATATCGGCGGGCGTGGCGATGGGCGCAGGGCCGGAAAGGACGCGCGTCGGCATGGCTTAGACCTGCTTTCCGGCGCCGCGCTTGGCGGCCTCTTCGCGTGCCTTTTCGACTTCGGTCTCGATCGCCCTGATGTCGTCGGCAGCCTTTTCGCGGGCGCTGGCGACATCGGCCGTGATCTTGGCCAGATCGGCATCGGCTGAGTTCTTTGCGGCGGCGAGGCCCTTGCCGATCTCCTCGATCTGGCCGGAGGCAACGGCGCGCGCGTCCTCGACCGATTTGGTGATCAGCACGATTTCGACTTCCGCCTTCTGACGGGCGTCCACGACCTCCTTCAGGAGGCGATCGATATCAGCAGCAGCCGTCGACGTGTCGACCTTCAGAGCGGCCGTGACCGCCTTCGCTGAAGCCTCCGGATTGAGCGCGAGTTTCAGCGCCGCCTCGGACAGGCAGCCGCCGGAAATGAGCCGCTTCGCCTGCTCGACGGTCGGCGGAGGATCGAAGGTTTCACCGGGCAGGAAGCGGCGGCCGGTGCGCTTGTCGAGGCATTCGGCCAGCACCTTGAGTGCATTGGACATGGGTCATTCTCCTGTTGAGAAGGGCGACGGCGCGCACCGCGCCGGGGCGCGATCAGGATGCGAGGGTGTAGCGAGCGCCGGAAAGGATCGCGACGGCGGAGACGAACGCATTGCCGGCATTACCGGACGGCGTGATCGTCAAACGAAGATAGCGCTTCGGGCCGACGTAGCCGATCTTCCGTGTCTTGTCGCCGTCATCGTACTTGAAGCCGGCGGCAGCTTCCGTGCCGGTCAACTGGCTGTCCGGAACGGCTGCGGCGTCCGACAGGTTTGCCTGATCACCGTGTTCGACGAGAACGGCAAAGGTCGCGTCTGCGTCTGCGACAGCGCCGATCAGAATGCCAAACATGGCTTTGTCGAAACCGGCGAGATCGACGATCTGGGAGACGATCGGCGTATTATCGGCAACGGCAGCAGCGGGGCTGATCGCCCGCTTGAGCGTGATGTGGTTTGCAAGATCGCGCACGGCGATATCCTTTCTGCAATGACGGATTTGGAGGGGATATCCGCCCGGCGGGATGCCGGGCGGTCATGCGAACCAGCGCTTAGGCCGGGATATCGAGGCCAACGAAAGGCGAAACCTCGTAGCCGTTCTCTTCCTTGAACGGCGCGTGCATCCACGGCGCGCCATCGACGTTCCAGAAGATCTTGATGACGGTTTTGTTCTGCAGGAACTTGACGTGCTCCGATGCCGCCACGTACGGGCCGGAACCATCCTTGATCAGATAGTTCGAGTAGTCGCCGAGCAGCAGATCGCCCTTCTGGCCGAGACCGGGTGCGCGGTTGTTCCAGCGCAGCGGATAGCCGGCAAGTGTCCCGGCAAAGCCTTCGCGTGCGTTCTCCATCCAGATCAGCTTGCCGTCCGGCCCCTTCAAATTGGCGATCTGCGGCAAGGCGGACTGAGGAGCCGACCACACCGGAGAGCCGCCGCGCATCAGCATGACGGCAACCATGGCCACGATGTCGGCAAGGCCGATCTGATTTGCGACCAGGCGATTGACGAACTTGGTTGCTGGAGCATTCAGCACACCGAGCGGCTGCGCCTTGCCGTTTCCACGAAGAAAGGCCCAATCCTCGGCAGCAGCAACGCCGCCACGCATCAATCGTTCGACGAACTGCCCCGATGCCTGCCAGTTGCGCAGAAACTTGTCGGTCAGCGTGACGTGACCCGCGATTTCCTTCGGGGCGAGAGAGACGGTGCCAAGCTCGGCATCAGTCTCGGGCTTATCGCCGCCTTCCTCGATCCAGTTGAACGTCATGCCGCCAAAGACGTTCGCCGGAGCACTTCCGCCCTGGTCGAGAACCGGGATCGTGATGCCGGCATCCGGGGGAGTGCCGGCGGGAATGACGTTGGCGCGGGGCCGCACCAACGCTTCCTGCGGCTGCACACTCATAATGCTGTCGCGGAACTGCTGCGGCACCATGAAGCCGCCGGACCGATCGTTGTCCATGCGCATTTCGGCTTGCATGCCGTTATCGTCCGTCTGGGCGCCGATGCCTTCAACGAAGTTCAGGCGCTGGTCGTTCGGGCTGAAACGCACGGCGGACAGAAAATGGCCGATGCTCTCGAACTCGCGGCTTGCTTCCGGCCCGCCAGCACGCTCGATGGCCGCTCGACGAGAATGTGCCGGCACGACAGCATCAAGCGCGGCTGTGGTCGATTCCATATCCTCCAGTCGAGCGATACGACGATCGAAGCCTTCCTTTTGGGCTTTCATCCCATCGAATTCGGCCGACTCCTCCGCGCTCAGATCCCGGCCCTCTCCTTCGGCCGTATCGATAATAGCCTTCATCTTGTCGACGAGTGCGACGCGATCGGCCCGAAGAGCCGCGAGCATGGGAGTCGCCAGCTGCATGTGCGGGTCAGTAAGAAACGCGATGGCATCGTGTCCCGATGCGCCGGAGAGCACCAGCGCGCACGCAGCCACGGCGACAAGGCAGAAGATCGCGCCGCCAAACAGCGCGGTATGACGTTTGTTCAGCATGGGGAACTCCTGTTTGCTGAGGCGCCGGTAAAGACGAGTTCAGATCCCGCTCCGGCCGGCCCCGGAACGCTGAAAACTTTGAAAAGCGAGGATGTTGCTGCTTAGATCTGGAGGGCTCTGCGTTCGCGCTCGCGCGCAAAGTTTGACCCCGTCGCGCCGGGAGACACCCCGAAGCGTGCGATCGTCTCTTCAAGAGTTCCGATCCGGTCAGCCATCCCGAGACCAACCGCGTCTTCAGCGGTGACCATACGGCCACGTCCAAAGCTGCTTTTGACGGTCGCAGCGCTCACACCGCGGTTGCTGGCAACGCGGCCTACGAATTTTTCGTAGTAGAAGTTCGCTCGCGCCAGACGATGGGCTTTCGCATCGTCGCTGAGCGGTTGGAACGGGGCTCCTTCGCCCTTGAACTCGGGAACGGCGGTCAGCGTGCGTTTTACGCCCGCCTTTTCAAGAGCTGCGCTGACGTCGTCATGAACCTGCATGACGCCGATGGAACCCACCTCGGCCGAAGGATTGAGAACAACCTCATCGGCACCAGTGATCGTCCAATAGGCCGCACTTGCGGCTGTCGAGTTGACGTGCGCGATGATCGGCTTCCTGCCGCGCCCGCTAAAGATGCGCTGCGACAACTCATCAACACCGGAAACAACACCGCCAGGGCTGTCGACATCGAGGATTATCGCCTTCACGTCCGGAGCCGACACCGCTGCATCGAAGGTGCGGGCGAAGCTCTCGTAACTGGTGCCGCCGGAGATGTCGTTCATCATGCTCATGCGATTGGCGAGCACACCGCGCAACGGCAATACGGCGACAGCGCCTTCGCGACGAGCGACGTCACGCTCGGTTTGCTTGGAAATCCGGGCTTGCAGTTCTTCGTTGGAGAACTTCTCGCCCGCTGCCTGCAACGCTAGGAACGACACGATCTGGTCGAATTTATTCTCGTCGATAGCCCAGAATTCAGACGCCACCGCCATCAGGATGTGCGCATACCTCATTGATCGTCTCCTTCCTCGATCTTAGGCCCACCGTTGTGGCCGATCGGCGCGTGCTCCGGCGGGTTGATCGCCCGCTCGACGGTCTGGACGTTGTTCGACACGAAATTGACGTCGCCGTTGGGACCGATGCCGTTCATGTCCTCAAGGGCCAGGATCTGGTTCATGGTCATGCCGAGTTCGAACATCGCCTTATAGAAGGCGGCCCGGGCGGCCATGTCGCCCCGCAGCAAGGCATTCATCCGGAACTTAACGTGGTAGCCGCGACGGCGCTCCGCCTCGGTAAACAGCTTCCAGTTCAGTTCCTGCTCCCAGGCGACAATCCACGGAGCGATCGTCTGCTGGAAGAATCCGATCATCAGCTGTTCGATGCCGGAGCCCCACGATGTCGACTTTTCGTGACTTTGCACCAGGATCAACGGCACATCGTAGATGCGCGCGATTTCCGCGATCTGCATTTCTCGTGTACCGAGAAACTGAGCATCTTCGGGAGGGATAGTAGTCTGGATCCACTTCATCCCCTCTTCGAGCACCTTGATCCGGTGCGCGTTGTCTAGGCCGCCTTGCTTTTCGATGGCGGCAGCCGGGTTCTCGGGCGCGGCCTTTTGCGCTCCGTCGCGACCGCGCAGGTTCGCTTGAGCCTGCGGCCCGAGCTTGCCGGGATGCATGAGGAAGCCGCCCGACTTGGCGTCATTGGCAAAGAACTTGCCACCGAACTCTTCGGTCGCAAAGCCCATACCGATAGCCTGGCGAGCCATAGCAACCGGCGACAGGCCAACGTAACCATCCTGGCTCTGATCCATGATGTGGATCACGTCCATATGGTCGAGACTGAACCTCTTCCCGTCGATCGACGTATCGAAAACGAGCCGGTCCCCGTTCTTTCGTGGCGCGGTCCGATCGGGAAGCAACGGCCAGAGCCCCACAGACTGACCTCGCCGATTGCGCTCGATTTCGATGAAGCCGTTGCCCCAAAGAAGAGCATGCCCCTGCACCGTTTTCCGAAGCGTCCGAGAACTCATGTAGTCGTTGGGTCGCAGCTTGAGCCGGGCCGCGAGTGGATGATCTGTCGCCTCCTCAACCCCGCCGCCATTCGCCGGCCGCATGATCTGCACCGGAAAATGGGCCACAGGGTTGGCGATGCGGTTCACGCAGGCGTAGACGATCGGATAGTGCCGCGCATTGTGCTCGGACACGTGAACGCCAGCGTTCGTCTTGGACGGTACGATGTGGCGGAAAAAGCCATTCTCGCTCGAAATCGAAGCGGGCGCGCCGTAAGCTGCCGCCTCCATTTCCGACCTACCCGCCTTTACGCGCACGCGCGGCTTTTCCGTCGAGACCTGCATTCGATCGTCCATCAGACTTCAATCTCCAGAATGCCGCGTTGCTCATAAACCGACGGCCCTTCGACGTCGTCGGCCATGGACAGGCCTACGGCCATGACACTGCCAACGATGCCGTCGATCTTTTCGGCGCTCTTCTTTTTAGTCGGTGCATAGTTCAGATTTTCGTCGAACCTGACGGCCACATTGCCCGCCATCCAACGGAGTACCGGATGGCCGCCGTGGTCCAGTTGACCGGACATCACCAGGCGCTCGAAGAGCTTCGTAGGCTCCCCCAACGTGGGAATGCCCTGCCGCATCAACTGAAATCGGCTTTCGTCGACTCCATCTTTCTGCATGTCGGTGACGAGCTTGGTGGCGTTCCACGGGTCGTAGCCGATCAGCGTAACATTGAAGCGCTCCAGGTCTTCAAAAAGCGCCTTCCGCACATAGTCCTGGTCAACGTAATCACCAGGCGTCTCTTCGATCGCCCCCAGACCGAGCCACTTGTCATAGGACACACGATCCTGTCGCGACCGCTTCGCGATTGTCTCTGATGGCACCCAGAACCGGGCCGACAGAACCCAGCGATCAAATTCGTCATCGGGTGGAAACGCCAGAATTCGCGCCGTGATATCCTCATTCGAGGAAACGTCGAAGGCTGCGAAACAACTTCTCCCTTCAAGCCCGACCCCGTCACGCCATTCCTTCCAGGCTTCCTTATTGGTCGCGCATGCATCCCACTTCTTCAGGCTGAGCCAGCGCGTTACCGCGTCGATCCACTGGTTGAGGTGGTAGCACCGGAAGTGTTGTTCGGCGCGCGGGTTATCGGCAGCGATTGCCGCCTCGCGCCGCAGAAACTGCATCGTAGGCGAGATGCCGAGCGACGGGTTTGCCTTCGGCCAGTTCGCTTCGTCGGCCCAATCATCATCAGGATCGAGCGCAAAGATAACAACCAGCGTCGAGGGGTCATCGATCCGCCCTTCGAGGATCGACAGGCTTTCCTCCCAGAGGGCATAGCCGGTCTTGTTCGACTTGACGCCGGCAGTCGACGCGTAGAGTTCGATCGGCTCCAATCGGGTGCCGGTGCCCTGCCGCAGGAAGTTCGCCAGATCCGGCGTCTCCCATTCGTGCATCTCGTCGCCCGCTATGACGGTCGGCGATTTCCCGTGCTTTCCCTCGGGCTTTCCTGTCAGAAGTTCGAACAACGCCCGGATTTTCGGGAGATAGATCGACTTCTTGTAGATCTGCGTGTCGCCCATATTGGGCGCCATGCTGATCATGGCCTTCATCTTGTTGAAGATGATCTTGGCCTGACTTTCGTCGCGGGCGAACACATAGCCCTGCCCGCCAACGACGCCATCGAGAATGAAAAACAGCAGCGCCAGCGCCGCCAGGAACTCGGACTTCCCGTTTTTCCGTGGCACCCACAGCATGAGGCGCCGGAAGATGCGGACATGGACGAAAGCCGGTTGGCCGGTCTGCTCGTCAACGATCTCGATGGGCGCTTTCCAGCCGACGAGAAGACGGACGATGCATTCTTGCCATAGACCGAGGCGGAAGGGCTTACCCGCGAAACGGTCATCCGTCAGCCGGAAAACCTTCGGAAACAGGTGAACGGCTGCGGCCGCTTTCGCCTCGTCAAACCAAGAACCGGCTACGCGGGAGCATCGCTCCCAGGCAAGACGAACCCACGCCCACCCCTTGGTGTCAGCGGCTTCCTTGACCCACTCCGGTTCCGGCCACAACCGATGACCGGCAGCAGCCTGCACCGCAACAGCAGAGACTTCCATGGCATCAGTTCAGCGAGCCGGGAGGCATCGAGTTGTGGGCGCCAAGAATTCCGATAATGTCATCGGGGTCGGGCTGTGTCGTTGCCGGCGCACCATCCCCCGATTTCTCCTCATCCCGGTCGGGCGTATTGCCCCAGAGCGGAAGGTCACCCAGACCACGCGCCGCCGCCTGGTCGCGCATGATTTTGTAACGGGCGTCGGGACGCATACCGAAGGTCGCTTCCAAGTCGCGCAGCATCTTCTCAATGTCCTGCGCGGCCTGCCATGCCGGGTGCCGCTTTTTGGTCGGTGCCCCGTTCGTATCGGTGGTGTCGAACCAGGTACCCTCCTTCTGGACGGCCACGTCCGCCGCGATCCACTCGACGACATAGCGACAGTAGCGCGCCAGCGGCCCGGCATCGAGGTCGGTCAGGAGGTTGAGGCGCTGAAGCTTCGGCGCCAGATCGTTCCAAACCTCGGTAGCCTTGCGGCTCCGCTTGAGCCACTTCGGCGGACGGACGTTGCCGATGGACATCGGCTCCACCGCCTTTTTCGACCGAACTGTTGCAACGTCCTTCTGGGTCATCCGCTTTCCGGGCGCACCTTTGTCCGCCTGCTGCTGGTCGGTGTCAGGCTTACGACCACGTGTCATCTCGCCCTCCATCGGTTGGCGTGTCAGAAAAAAAAGATTTCGCTATTTTCGCGGCGACGTGAGCGAGCACACCCACCGGTCTAGCCCTCGGGCGGTCTAGACTTTTGACCCACCCCCGGTCCCCTGCCGCTCTTCGGCCTGGACGTCGATGTCGTGGTGATCGGGGCACAACGGCTCCCAATTGTTCCGGTCCCAGAACAGCATCTCATCACCGTGATGCCGCTGCACGTGGTTCACTACCAAGTGCATGCGGCGGCGGTTCGTTTCGAGGGTGCCGTCCTTGCGGTAGATGCCCGGATTGAGCAGCCCGTTGGCTCGGCAACGAACACAGAACTGGTTTTCGGGGTCGGCCAGAAACTCCGCTCGCGCCCTCTGCCACTTGGCCGTCTTGTACCACTTCCGCCACGGCTGCTGATCCCGCTCCCGATCGTACGCCTGTTCGCGTTGCACCGCTGACGGCATGCCGCTCGGCCGGAATGACTTAGGCTTTGAGACCATCACACCCGATAGCGAAAAGGCGACCTATTGGCCGCCTGTCGTCTGCTCATAGCTTTCGCACTGACCCTGAATCGATGCGTCTCTTGGGAGACTGTCAGGGCTGGGGCTGACCGGTGTACCGACCTCGGGATTTCTCCCCGCACTCTCGTGCGTTCTCAGAGGCTCACTGCAGGATCATCAGCTTGTCCAATGGCGAAATGACTCTCATAACTTTTCGAGCGATGCAAGAGGGACCGTCACCGGAACCTCTCGTCCCATCATGCTGGTCGAGACCACCACATCTCCGTACCCCTTGCTACTCGGGGTGACGACTATGGCCTTCATGTCATAGAACGGCCCGTCCGTGATGAGTACCCGATCTCCCGCCGTCAAAACGATCTCGACGCGACGCTCGAAGTCATACCGACCGCCGCATGCAAGCGCGTTGAATCTGTTGACCTCTTTATCACTTAGCCGCCTAGGATTTTCGCACCCTCCGAGCACGTCTATGGCGTGCTCGACACCCTGCAACCCTGTCAGATACTCGGGCTGTCCCAGTATCTGTACAAGCACGTAACCATGGATGACGGGCATCATAGAGCCCTCGATAATGCGACCGCGACGACGGTAATCAGGGCCTTTCCGCATAGGCACAAGCGACCGAACACCCATTTCTTCGAGTGTTTTTTCCACAGTCCTTTCCCGGCCGGTCCACACCCGAAGAGCAAACCAAGGCGCTTTCCCGCCGTTGATTCGGCAATTGAGCGTCACCAGAGCCCCCTCATCGAGCATGCTCCCGGTGATTCGTCGCATCCGATCCCTGAAGCCGTCTTTCGATTCGGTCGCAATCGGCGCGCCAACTATTCCCCTATGCTGCATCATTGTGGCTCCGATCTCCGCCAATGGCCGCGCGCGCAGCCGCTTCAAACTCATTCAGGCCGTCCGGCCCACCTTTCGGGAACCAAACGACTTCCATCGAGGCAGGATCAGGAACGAAGGGCCAGACCATCGCCGCATGATGACTGCGCCAGCGCTCGTACATCTCGCATCCGACTGGCACGGCCTCGCACAGCTCCAGGAACACGCTGCACCAGGCAGGCGCCCTCTCGGGTCCGCGAAGACGATCGAGCCGGCTGACCTCCGTGTAACCGGTCTCAAGGGCGCGCTTGCGATACTCAGTACCCTCGAAGTCGATCGGGAAGATCATGGCACCGTCGTCATCGAGGCGGATGCCCTTTCGCGCGAGATAGGCTTGCGCGTGCGCGTCGTTCACCTCGCAAAGGCGCTCAAACGTGCTGCGCGCCGTCTGCCTGATATCGGCAGGTATCTCGACATCCACTGGCCCCTTGAGCAGTCGCAGCATCCGCAGCCCCGCCCAAACCGGCCCGAAGGGCTTGCAGAGGACGACGGATGCCTTCCCTGCATCTCGCTCGTCGTCCTCGGGCAGCTTCTCCCAACGCCGCTCCTTGCAGTAGATGGCGAAACTGCAGATCTTGCCCTTGGTGCGCCGAACAGCCGCCACATACACGCCCTGCCGCTCCGCAGCCACGTGTTGGTCATCCTCGGAGAGCGCGAAGAACGCCCGCTCTGCCGCGGGCCCGCTGTCGGAGAGAAACGTGGGCCAATCCCGGTGAGCCTTCCGGAAGAGCCGCATGACACTGTCGCGCTTCGGTGCATCAACCGCGGTCATTTCGCACCGCCTTCCATCGCGCTCACGTCGTGCCCGGACACGAACGCCCTCACGAGCTTGCGGACGCGCGCCTTCGCCTCCTCGCTGTGCTTCGGCAGCTGCGCGTCGTTTGCCTCGATCATGCGACGGCGATGGTCGTCAGGAGAGAGATACCCCGCCTCGCCGGGATAGCGGGGCTCGGCCCGTAGCGCGACAGCGAGCTGCGGCAGCTTGGGGGGAAAGTCGAGCGACTGCCCCTCCACCTGACCGAGGCGGTAGCGGTCAACGACACGCGAGACCAGGCTGACCGGATAGGCATCGGCAACGACGATCATATCCCTGATTACGGCCTCACTCACGGTCGCCTCCGATGAGCCGAAGGCCTCCATCAAGCGGCTGATCTGTTCGGCGATTTCCAGTCTCATCTCCGGTCTCCTTGGCAATCTGGATGGCGTTTCGAAGCTTCTGCGCAGGTGATGGCGGCTTGTCGGGCAGTCGTGGCGGCGCTCGGCCTCCCTTCCGGTTTTCCAGCCATTCGGGCTCGAAACCCTGCCACCCGTTGCCGATCATCGCGTCGGCAGCTGCGTTCGGGTTCGGCATCAAGGCAAAACGGCGGGCAAGGAGCTTGGCGGCATGGGGGGTCAACCGGCGCCGCATCGCGATGCGATGGTCGATCACCGCTTGCGCATGGTCGCGGTCGAGCACCGTCATCAGCTCGGCGAGCACGGACCCCTGCGGCGGCGGACTACCAATCCGAACAGAGTGAGGATTGGTATCGTTAATAGAAGATACGTTAATTAGGTGCCGATCTGGATCGGCAGGGGGTGCCGGTGTATCGGCAGGGGTGCCGACTGGCCGGCAGGGGGCTGAAGGCGAAACTTCATCCCGGTCACGAACATCGAGAACGACCCGATACTCGTGCGCGCTATCGCGCTGTCCGGCCTCGCCCGGAACCTTGAGCATGCGTCGTTCGACCCAGCCGGCATCGACAAGGCGATTGATGGAGGCTTGCACCGTCGAGCGCGCCACCTCCAACTGCTTCGCCATCTTGACCTGACTGCGCCGGCACCAGCCCGTATCGGTATCGGCAGAGATCCCGAGCAGGCAAAGTACGTCGAGATCGCCGCGCATCAATCGCCGGTCGAGCACCGCCCCAGACGGGATCACGGAAAAACGTGGACCGCTCATATGCTGCCGCCTTCCGGCGCCAGGTGCGCGGCACCCAGAAAAGCCTTGAATCGGATTTCAACCTGACGGACAGCACCGCCCTTAGACTGCTCCGAGCCCGAGGCGGGATGGCCGGTATCGGTCACCCAAATCCGCCACCGCCAGACCTTGGCCCTTCGGATTGGCGGATAGACCGCTCCCACATCAACATTTCCGCACATCAAAACGAACCTGTATCCTTCATCATGCCAGTTCATGCCGCCGCCCTTTGCCCTGCCAGATGGTTGCAATTGGCCGCGACCAAGGCGCGCGCGACGGGAGGGCAGACGCTGTTGCCGACGCACGAAACCTGCACGGATTTGGAGAACGGCACCCAGACCGGCCCGCCATTGTGGCCGACCACCGGAGGCTTCCAGGCGCCGTCGATGATGTAGTCCGAGGGGAAGCCCTGCGCGTTATAGAGTTCGCGCGGCGTCAGCATCCGCATGCCGATATCGACGATGACAAATGTCAGCCCGTCGATCTCGACCGTCACGAATTCGCGTTCGTCCCACAGGCCATGTACTCGCATGAAATCGGCGACCTGTCGGGCGCGATCGGCCTGCGTCTCGGTGAAGGGCGGCATATCAATAACCGCCTCGACCAGCCCGTGTCGGGGCTTCACCGTCGCCGTACGCATCGCCTCGTCGGCCCGGCTGCCTTCGCCGGTCGCATAGTACGATTGCAGGTAGGGCACCACCAACTGGCTCTTGCCTTGCCCTTCGGTGGTGATCGTGCCCGCCGCGCGCTCGACGCTGTGACATGCCCCGGTCCCGAATTGCCGGGCAATGTAGGCTGAAACCACCTGCTGGTGACTTCCGGATTGCGTGATCGTCGATGCAGCCTCGTCAACGCCCCGGCCGGGATTGACCCCGCCGATGCGACGGCTGTCGTTGTTGGCCTGCGCCATGAAAGCGCACATGACCGAGTTCTGGTCTTTGTCGCTTGCGGTGATCGTTTGCGCCTGCCCGTCAACCGGACGGTTGGCACCGCCCTGCTGCGCATAGGTCAACACAGGGGCGATAAGCGCATGCCGATTTTCGCAGGGAATGACACGGAGCGCTTCGTCGACGGGCGCCGATCGATCCAAGCCGCCAGAGCCCGGCCCGTAGTAGGCCGACAGGTGCGGCGCAATGAGCGCCTTTTCGCCCCTATGCGCGGCGGTGATCGCGCGAGCGGGCTCAAGGATATCTTCGAGCCGCCCGCCATGAGTGAGATTGACCAGGAACGGACGATTGGCTCGGATCACGAAGCGATCCATCCCGCGCGCAATCCGCGCATGTGAATTGGCCTTTAGCGGGCGCTTCGCCCGCACCTGGTACTTCGCCCAGATCTCGCCGGCCGTGTCGAAGATCGACGGGCACGGAATGCTCCAGTCGATGCAGTCGGCGACAATCGGCCACGGCAGCTTGCGGCCGGCGATCACATCCCGGTCGTTCGGGTCGCCGTGCGTCGGCTGCGGCCAGACGATCTTTTGCCCGTCAAAGCGCATGATGATGAACAGCCGCTTACGGATCGTCGGCGCCCCAAAGTCACGGCCCCGTAACTCCCGGCTTTCCATCTTCGCACCGAGGCCGCGCAGCGTGCGGCACCATTTGCGATAGGTCACCCCCTTGCGCTCGGGGTCGGGACGAAGGCCGTTTCCGGTCTCGATCAGAGGGCCGTAGTCCTTGAACTCCTCGACGTTTTCCATAATGACGACATCGACCTTGCCGCCGCTCTGCTGGATGCGCTCGACCCAGCCGGGGATGATCCAGCAGAGGTCGCGAATGTTGCGCTCCACCGGCTTACCGCCCTTGGCCTTCGAGAAGTGCTTGCAGTCGGGCGAGAACCAGGCGAGCCCAATATGCTTTCCGCGCATGTGGTCGAGCGGATCGACCTTGTAGACGTTTTCGGACAAATGCAGCGTGTCGGGATGGTTCGCAGCATGAAGCGCGAGAGCGTCAGCGCTGTGGTTGATGGCGATATCGGGCGACCGGCCCAAGGCCATCTCAATCCCGGTGGAGGCACCGCCGCCCCCGGCAAAACTGTCGACGATCAAGGGAACATCGCCCCATCCCGACGACATTGCGGCCATGCTGGTTTCCGCGAAAAGTTCGGCCCTGAACATCAGCAGCCTCCCTTCGCGATATCCCGCGCCGCATGTAGCGTCCGATAGACGGCGTCCTCGCCGCACCGGAGGACAGCGCCGATGTCGGCCGTATCGAAATAGCCGGATTTCCAGAGGATGATGGCGGCAAGCGCCTGCCGCTCATCCATCTTGCCGCTCATGGCGGCAGAGCGGGAGCGACGAGGGTCGCCCCGGTTAAGACCTTGCATTCTCTGCCCCCAAATTCTCGGTATCATTGGAAGGTGAAAGGTGACCGGGACGCACGACCTGCCATAGGCCCTCCCCGTCAGGCACGACCAGCCCGCTGCCTTCGAAGTCGGCGAGCAGGGCACCGGCAACGAGGCCGCGAATGGCAACGCCACGGCGCATGGCCGCGATGTCGAAGGGCTCGGTCTGCGCACCAAGCCACTCAAGCGCCCGGCCTCGGTCCTCGCTTACGCGCTGGTCGAGTGACTTACGGGGCGTCTCTCGTGCAAACTCGTCGGGCTTCGGGGCAAACGAAATCGGAGCGATGCACCCACCGGCCCCAGGCAACAGCGGCTTGGCGTCTTCGAAGTCCTTCCAGTCCACGCGGATGATGCGCGGGAAGCCGTCGCCATAGGTGCCGTCGTCGTTGCGCTCCCAGACGAAGAACGCAGTGTTCATCTGGCTTGAAGCTTCGGGTCCGTCCCACCCGTCCCGGTGCATCATCGGAAGGCGGCGGGTGAAGACGTAGATCCGCGACGGCGGGTTTTCGTCCATCAGGTAGCGGCGATCGGGATCGTCGAAACCGCACATGAAATTGAGATTGAGCAACGCAGCGATCTTGCGTGGCTTGTGGACGCGCAAAGCGTGAGCCAAGAAGGCATTGGCAACGCTGCCATAGGGTGGATTGATCACCATATCCATGCCTTCGGTCTCACCGGGCGTGGACTTCAGGAAATCGCCGACCTGCTGCAGCTCGCCGTGTCGAGTGGCGGTACCCCGGTCGCGAAGATCCGAGATGATCGCGTCATAACCCGCCGCCTCCAGCACACGGAGGATCGCTCCGCGTCCAACTTCGGGCAGCTTTACGACCGCCGAGAAGCTTTCGAGCGCCAGAACTGTCCTGGTTGCCTCGACCGGCGTTTCGTATAGCTGATCGCCCTTTTCATCCGTCGACGCCGATCGCGTGCCGATCGCATGGCGTATGGCATTACGGGTCGGGGCAAGTCCCGCCTCGATCCGATCGGCGATGGCGCGCTCGACAACACCGGGAGCCTTAAGCTCCGCGTCACGCAACTTCCGCGCCTGGTGAAGGGCACGACGATCGACGCCGATTTCCTCAAGCTTGAAAATGTCGTCAGTCTGGACATTTTTCGGACGACCCCGGCCCGATACTTCACCGCGCCCTTGCGCGGCATCGACCAGTTCCGCAAGCCGGATCGTCGCATAGGTCTCCACCTTCAGCGCGTCCGCCTGAATGGCGCGGAATTTTGTGATCAGCTCCCGGCTGGCTTTGACCTTCTCAGCATAGTTCGCCGCTGCCTTAGCCTCTTCATAAGCGCCGCCCGAAAGCACCAGCGCATGGCGAACGTCGTCTTCCGTGAGTGCGGTGCGCGCCCGCTCGATGGTTGCCAGCAGTTCGTTTTCGTCGCCGCGAGCCGCAATGACGGCCGGCTCTCTCGGCTTCGAATAGGAGGCGCACGGCGGCGAGATCGTCAAAACTTCAACGCCGCCGCCATCGAGCCCGATATCAATGCTGACCGGAAGCACGGCATGCACCGTCGCGTGGTTGGCGGCGTGGAGAGCGATAGCCTCGCCGCTGTGGTCCACAAGGTCGGCATCGAACGTCGGCCGGTCCACGCCCGCCAGTTCATACGCCTTGTCAGTTGGGTACCAGATGCACCCGTCCTTGGGATGCCGCCGAAGCAGCCCCCGACTGTTGAGGTTCCGGCAGGTCCTTGTGTCCCCTTGGGTTCCGACGACAAGCACACCCTCGGCGAGCGCTGCGGAAAGAAGCCGCTCCGCCTTCTCGCCCATGTTTTTCGGAAGGTTGCCGCTCACGACGCCGCCCCCCCGTCGAGGCCCGCATCAACCTCCTCCAGGGCGCGGATTGCTTCGCGCACCTCCTTGCGGATCGTCTTCCGGTCGAGACCATCCAGATCGCCATCGCGACGAGCTTCGGTGATCGCGCGCGCCACGTCGTTCACTTCCAGGAGAACTCTCAGAGCATCTTGCTCGGTCACCGGCCCACGCGAACGGCATCCAGCCAAGGGCACTAGGTCGAAGCCGAGCAACCGGGCCATCGCCTTGACGATGACAGGTGATTTCGCCCGTCGATCCGCCTCGATCGCAACGTCAATCGGGATCAGCCGTTTCTTGTTGCGCTCGTCGAAACTTGCGTACTCGGAAAGCTTGCCAGTGGTGACACGGGTCAACGGCTCGAAGCCGGTGACGCCGCCGCCGAGCTTGTAGCAAGCCTCGGTATCCGCCTTCAGCGTGCGGATCTCTTCATCGGAAATTGTGCGAATGCCGGACATGCGAAAACACCCCGCTAAGGTGGCAAGGGAAGGATCTTGGGAAAGGATTCGATGACGCTCGGCTGTGCCGGGCGTAGGGTCAGGCCATCAGATCAAGGGAGGGCCACATGGGTAGGCAGATAGAAAAGCAGGGGCGCGGCAACGATGCCTATCGAAGCCGCGCCCCTGCGCTTCAGCAAGGCGCCCGGGCGGGAGGAGGAAACCCGGTCTTCTCGCGCCTCGCTTGGGAAACGCTCTCATTCCACAACCTCCGGCACCTCAAAGAAGAGCCGGTCATTCCAAGGCAGATCACGCTCCATCGCGGCTTGCCGGATGCGCGTCATCTCGTCGAGTGAAGGCGCAACGTCGTGTTTTTCCCATCGGGAAACCGAAGCCTGCGTCACCCCGGCAACCACAGAGAATTCAACCTGGGTTAGCCCGAAGACATTTTTCCGGATGTTCTGGATCGCGTTCATGCGCGGATATTATGCGCAAACAGATAATTTGCAAGCGCATAATTATGTTCAAACGCATTTCGAAATATCCGCCTACGGATATACGGTTCCACCATGATCAAGATTGTCGACCGCCTGAGAGCAATTCGCAAAGCAACGAACTGGACGCAAGTGCAGCTCGCCGAACACCTAAGCGTCACCCAATCGACGGTGAACCGTTGGTTCCAGGGAGCAGAGCCTGAGGGCCATCGACGGGATCTGATTATCGCCCTCTACGATGAGGTAGTGAACAACGGACCAAAGGCTACCGAGGGCGATATCGTCCCCTTGATGGGCTACATAGGCGCTGGCGCGGAAATAGAGCCCGACTTCGAGCAGACCCCTCCCGAAGGCCTTGATCAAATTCACGTGCCGTTTCCGCTTCCCGAAGAGATGGTTGCGTTCGAAGTCCGGGGCGACTCAATGCTTCCTGTCTACAAAAACGGCCACGTTGTTATTGTGTACAAAGATCAAAAGCGACCTCTTGAGGCGTTTTACGGAGAGGAAGCCGCAGTCAGAACTGCCGACGGCCGCCGATTCATCAAGACAGTAATGCGCGGAGCGGACGGCGTTAACTTGATGTCGTGGAACGCCGCGCCCATCGAGAATGTACACCTTGACTGGATTGGCGAGATATTTGCCGTGCTACCAAGGACGTCACTGAAACACGTCGAGCGCAAAGGCGGCATTCAGGGGCGACTTCGGGTCAGCTAATCCCCAACTCAGATCCACCAAAAAGCCCGGCCTTTGTGCCGGGCTTTTTGGTTGCCCACACTCACCACATGAAAATATCCGTTTGCCGATATTTCCCGTTTGACAGATACCCGTTTGCGCATATTATCCGCACACGCTCATCTTGAAGGGCGCCACCCGGCTCAAACAACGGAGAAATCACATGCAGCCCAACGGCGGACGCAAAACCCGGAACACCCTCAACCGCATGGTTAGCGCCATGGTCGAGCACGGCGACGGCTGCACAGCCGAAGACCTGAAGCGACACAATTTCACTCCCGACGAGATCCGCCTCTTTGGCCCCAAGGCGACCGAGCTCGCCACCGCCCGGGCGAACGCGGCGTAAAGCCCGTGGCGAAGAGAGCCCGCCGCCACGATCCGCAGGCGTCCCCTGATAACGACAAGCCTGTCTGGATCGTGCGCGGCGCGCTCGCCGCCATCGCCTCAAGCCTCATCTTCTTCGCGGCCTTCTTCTGGACCCTCTCGCCATGACCCAATCCACTACCGGCTGGCTTCAATCTGTCCGCCAGTCCCATGGCACCCGGCTCGCCGCCGCCCTCGTCGACTGCCGCCTTGGCAGCCTGACCAACGCGACCGAGAGCTTCCAGGAGATCGCCGACCGCCACGGCGTCGACCCCTACGACCTCTGCACCCTGTGGCTTGACGATCCCACGCGGCCCTACGCCGCCGACATCAACGCCGCCGCGATCTGCGAAGGAGCAGCAGCATGAACATCACCAATCCCAACCTTGAGCGCATCGTAGAAGATGTGACCGTTTCCAACTTCCTGCGCTGCCGGGAGACAGGCTTTCAGGTCGCCGAGGCACGCGCCCTCTTGCAGTCAACGTCTCCGGTGGCAATCGAGCGAGGTATCGCCCGCCTGAGCCGCCAGATCGAGCAACTGCGCGATTTTCTTCCCGAGGAAAGCGCTTTCCTGCGACCTGTCGCTGCAAACACGGGGGAGCCGGTGGCATGGTTGCGCCCTGGTGAATACGTTCCCGTTCAGAACGCTCCTTTCGGGTCTATGTGGATTTCCGACAAGTACGACCCAAGGGCCTTTCCGGTCTTCGCCTCTCCCTCCGTTGTCGCGTCGGATGTGGATGACACACCACCAATCTGCCAAACCGTCTCAGCAGTAGAAGACGCCGCACTCTCGGAACTCACCAACGAGCGAAAGGAACGAGTTCTCTTGCGCGTCATCGCAGGCATGGGCGGCGAAGTTGAAAGCAGCGACACCGCATAGTTGGCCCAACTGGTTCTGCTGCGACGAGGTCTACGGCAAGCACTCCGACACGTTCAACCGTTGCATCGAAAACGGCTGGCTCAACAGCACCCACAACTCGGACTTCGACACCAGCACTACGTGGCTTACGCCAGCCGGTCGCGCCGCACTCTCCAACCCTCTCGCCGCGCAGGATCTGGCGAGCTACTACGAACGCCAGATTGCGTGGTCCCGTCAGACGTTCGGCCCTGCACTTCGCACGCGCGGCATCATAGACCATATCCGCAAGGAGCTGCGCGAGATCGAGCAGGATCCTCGCGATCTATCGGAGTGGATCGATGTCGTCATCCTCGCCATGGACGGCTTCTGGCGCCATGGCGGGCAGGCAAGTGATCTGATGCCTGCCCTCCTCGGCAAGCAGAAGAAGAACATGGCGCGTGTTTGGCCCGACTGGCGGACGATGAGCGAGGATCGTGCCATTGAGCACGACCGCTCGGCGGATCAGCCGGAGCTCCCTCTGGCTGGCGAGGACGACGACTTGCCGAGGACGCTGGAGGACTTCGAGCCCCCGATGCTCGAATGGATCGAGCGCGTCTATCGCTACATGGCCGAGGGCGACCTTGCCGCCGCCATGGACGCGTTCTCCCGCGAATTTAACCTTGCCCCCCCGTCCCACGCCAAGGCGGTTGCGGGTCTGCTCACGGGCGCGGAGGGCTGAACTGATGGCCGAGATCTGGTTCACCATCCACCGCTCCAACCTGCACCAGGCGCTCGCGCGCGTCATGGGGGCGATCGACAAGAGCAGCACAATCCCCATCCTGTCGCACGTGCTTCTGGATCCCCTGGCCGAGGGCGTGCTGTTGCGCGGCTCAAATCTCAGCTTGCAGATCGACGCAGAATGCGAGGCGATCTCAATCAGGGAGCCGATACCGTTCGCCATCCCCGCCGACAAGTTCAAGGCAATCCTCGCCAACCTGCCGGAAAATGCCGAAGTCAGCTTCGGCCCCGGTCGCAGCAAGGATAGCATCGCCATATCTGCCGGCAGCTCCCGGCACTCCATCCCCTTCCTGCCGGCGCAGGATTTCCCGCTGATCCCGATCAAGGTCGAACTCAACTGGACGGAGATTTCGGGCAAGCCGCTCGCGGCCGCGCTAGACAAGGCAACTTTCCCGCTGAAGAAGACCGACGACCGCCCTTGGATTACGGGCTATTGCCTGCACCCCGAGAAGGGCGGCGATGGCATGGTGGTCGCGACCACCGACGGCCTCAGCCTCGCGCGGGTTGTCGCCGCAACGGGCGGATGCCCCGCCCTGCCGTCGCAGCACGCGGCATACCCGCAGGTCATACTGCCGCAGCGTGCGGCTGAGAGCGTTCGCAAACTGCTCGACAACGCCGCCCATGGCGTGCTGATCGCTGCGACTGATTTCATTCTCGCGGTGAAGTTCGACGGGGTGACCATCACAGCAAAGCTGATCGACGGCACCTATCCCGAGTACGAACAGGTCATTCCCTCGCCGGGGGACAACAGCATCGGCGTCAAGATGGACGCGCTGTCGGCCTCCATCAAGCGCGTTTGCGTCGTGATCGACGACGCTGCGGTGGACGCGCTCTATCTCCGGCCGCGTGCCGGCCGCATCAACGTCGACATCGTCGGACGCGACGGCGGAGCCGCGCACGATTCCCTCGCTGGCGAAATCGAAGCGCCCGAGGATCTGGAAATCTGTCTCAACGGCGAACAGCTGTCGAAGATGCTGGCGAGCATCACCAGCCCGGAAATCAGCCTACACCCCATCATGCAGTCTGAGCGCGTGCTTGTGCGTCCGGTTGGCTCTCCCGGCGAGACCTACGTACTCAGCACCATGCGACCGCGCTACTCGGCGATGGAGCGAGCGGAATGAGTAGCGAACCGAAGCGCCGACGCAACGCAGCGTACCGCAAGGGCTTTCACGATGCGCTTTCGCGCGCGATCGCAATCGTAAGCCGCTGCGTCGAGGCAGAAGGTGACGACGATCCGGCCGAGCTGCCGGCACGTCTTCGCGCGATCACGCTGGAGGAGCGTCAGTGAACCTTCAAATCGCGAAGGAGAAGTATCGCGACGCGCGCCAGCTACTCGGCCTCGCCAGCGAGGAGTGGTGCGCCTCCTACGATGTCGAGCGCGGCCAGACCGAACTTTGTTCCAAGGAACCGATGACCGGCGAAGTTGAGGCAATCGCGCTCATCTTGCCGGAATGCAGCAGGGAAAACCGCCGCTTGATGGCGCACGCCCCAACGTACATGCGCGCGATGGATTTTCTGCTGCAGTACGCGTTCGATGAGATTACAAGGCTACGCCGACACATCGAGCAGCGCGCCGAGAAGCCGCGGAATTTTGCCGCCGAGTGCTCCATGAAATGCGCGGAACCGGCCTTCAAGAAGTATCTCGAAGAACGGCACGGGCTCGAAGCACCCCTGACCAATGACCGCGCAGCGACACGCGTGCGCTCCGTCCTCGCGATTTCGTCCCGCAGGGAGTTAAACGAAGATCCGGGCGCCGCCGAGCGATGGAAGCAGCTTCGCTCCGATTTCGACGCATGGAGGCGGCACGGATGATGATGAGCCGCCGCGAGCAGATCCGCGAAAAGATCATGGAGAGGGTCGTCGTCGACCCTGTAACCGACTGCTGGATCTGGCAAGGCCCGACATCGGGGAAATCCGGCCGAGGCAAGGACTACCCGCGTATGTCGCTTAGCGGCCAGACGGTCGCCGTGCATCTGGTCATGTGGACCAACGAGCACGGCTATATTCCGGGCAAAAAGCAGATCGACCACAAATGCCGCAACCGCCTTTGTGTCAATCCGGACCCGAAGCATACGGAGATGGTGACGCACAAGCAGAACCAGAAGCGCCGCGACCAGGCGCGCGCCGCCGCGGCAATGATCGGCCACAACGGCGGGCCCGCACTCGAATGTGAGGAGATTCGCTAGTGGCGAAATCCGATTTGATAGCCTATCCGCCCCGCGGGCTCAGTCGCCCGGAGGCTGCGCGCTACATCGGCGTCGGTGAGACCAAGTTCGACGAAATGGTGTCGGACCGGCTCATGCCCCGCCCCAAGCGGATAGGCGGACGCGTCGTCTGGGATCGCATCGCCCTCGATGTGGCGTTTTCTGCTTTGCCTGACGAGAGCAGCAACCGCATCGACGACTTGTTGTCAGGACGTGCATAGACGCCTATCTTCCCGCCATGAGCGAAGATCAAGAACCCCGCCCCTACCTTTCGTCCTACGAAGACCGCCACGGAAAAACCCGCTGGCGGTTTCGTCGTGCTGGCAAGACGATCCAGATTAAAGGCCTTCCCGGCGAGCCGGAGTTCGAGGCCGCCTACAGGGCGGCGGTAGAGGGCCGAGAATACAAGCCGGCCGTAATCGTGGATCTGCCCGGCAAGGCTCTCCCAGGCAGTTTCAGAGACGCATGGAAACGAGTTCAGAAGACGCCGGAATGGTTAGTGTTCGATCCAGCCACCAAAGACCAGAACACCCGCCTTGCAGACGAGTTCCTGAAGCTAAAAGTGGTGGATACCCATCCTGACGTTTGGGGCGATATGCTCGTGAAGGATGCGAAGCGGCGCCACATCAAAGGCATTATCGCGCACTTTGCCGCCACACCCCACAAGGCCAAGCACCTGCTGACGACTATCCGAAAGATGGTCTATGTCGCCCTTGACGAAGAGTGGATCGAGGCCGACCCGACGTGGAAGATGAACTACCGCCCCGAATACAAGGGCTGGCGGGCATGGACCATTGAGGAGCGCGAGAAGTTCGAGGCCCGCTGGCCACTCGGCAGCACGCCGCGCACAGCTTACGGCCTGGCACTCTGGCTCGGCAATCGTCGATCAGACGTCGCACGCGTGCGATGGGATTGGTTCGACTTTCGCCGCGGCGTCGTAATGGTCAAACAGAAGAAGGGCGACAAGGAGCTTGCCCTGCCCATCACGCCTATGTTGCGCGAAATCGTCGAGCCGTTGGAGCGCAACGGGGACTTTGTGCTCATCACCGCCTACGGAAAGCCGTTCTCGGAAAAATCTCTGACGGGCCGCATGGCCGATTGGACGCACAGCGCCGGCATGCCTAAGGGCTGCACCCTCCACGGACTCAGAAAGACCCTCGGCAAATTGTTGGCGGAGACCGGGGCAACGACTCGGCAGCTTATGGACACCCTTGGTCATGACGACATCGCGCACGCTGAACTCTACAGCCGTGAGGCCGAACAAAAGCGGTTAGCGAGGGACGCAATGACACGCCTGACCCGCCGCGTTCACCCGAAAAAACCGGCTGGCTAACCCATTGGCTAACCTACATGGCTAACCACCGCATAACTAATTGAAATCGTTGTATATTGGTGGGCCCGGAGGGACTCGAACCCCCAACCAAGCGGTTATGAGCCGCCGGCTCTAACCATTGAGCTACAGGCCCACTCTGGATCCGCTCCTGTCCTTAAACCGTAACGGTCCAAGGATAAGACACGGGGTGCAGCAACTTTAAGTGCTACGGTGGCCTTTGCGCTTCTGAACGAGGCGTGGCACCGTCTTGATCCAGGCCCGCGAACCAATGGCAGTTTGCGGGGTGGCCAAGGCTCTAGCGGAAAACCTTTTTGCGGACAAGCCATTGCCGCAATGCTCACACAATCGATAGCCAAGAAGACGCTTGGGACGGAACAACCGGAGAGACATTGAAGATGATTTCCACACGCACTGCCCGCACGCTTTCGATCGCCGCCTTCGCCGCAGCTTTTGCTGGCGTTGCCGCCGCTCAGGCGCAGGAGACGGACAAGGACAAGGCGACCATCATCGTTGCCGGCGAGGGCCGCGCGACGACCGCGCCGGACATGGCAGTCCTGCAGCTGAGCGTCGTCAAGGATGGCAAGACCGCGCGCGAAGCGCTGGACGCCAACAACAAGACCATGGCCGAAGTGCTGAAGGCGCTGAAGGACGGCGGCATTGCCGATCGCGACCTGCAGACGAGCGGCTTCATGCTCAACCCGCAATACAGCTATCCGACCAACACCGACGGTAGCAACCGCGCGCCGGAACTGATCGGCTACCAGGTGACCAACGGCGTCAGCGTCCGCGTTCGCGATCTCGCCAAGCTCGGCGAAGTGATCGACAAGTCGGTTTCGCTTGGCGTCAACCAGGGCGGCGGCGTGCAGTTCACCAACGACAAGCCGGAAGCCGTGATCACCGAAGCGCGCAAGGCCGCCGTTGCCGATGCCGTCGAGAAGGCCAAGGTGCTGGCCGAAGCTGCCGGCGTCTCGGTCGGCAAGATCGTCAATATCTCCGAGCAGGGCTTCCGCCCCGAGCCGGTGCCGATGATGCGCGCCGGCATGGCCAAGGAATATGCCGCCGACAGCGTTCCGGTCGCGACCGGCGAAAACAGCTACAACGTGACGGTCAACGTGACCTTCGAAATCAAGCAGTAAGCTTCCAGCAGGGCCTGCCGTTAAGCGCGGGCCCTCGCATCTTCCTTGCCCCTGGCTCCGGAACCGGCGCCAGGGGCAAATTCGTTTGGGGGACACGATTGCTGGACCTCAGACGCTCTTCGCCGGGCCAGACCGGCCGACGACCTAGCTGTCGCCGACCGCTGCCCTGATGACCGCTGGCTGCACCGGCAAACCGCACCCGGCAGTATCCGCGCACCCTTCTCCGATTGTGAGCAGCCGCTTGTCTTAGGGATAAGGCGCGGCGCCTTTTGACCGGATGACCTGTCCCGCGGCCAAGCCGCAAGGTCGTCGGTCAGGTACCGCAGATCAGCAGGCAGGGAGACGGTCGTTCGGTAGGCGCCCGCGATCGTCGAGCCGGTCAAGAAGCGTCAACAACGCCCTTCGATAAGGCCTGTGTTTGCGCGGCCTCAGACCGGAAAGAGGGACGCCCGCCTCGAAGATCGTACCGAGCCGCGCATTCCCTCTGACGTCGCGCCGCAACGCTGGAAATCGTCACGAGAAAGGCCAACCGTGTGTCGTGCGCCACGCAGGCCGTGCCGCATTGGGAAGACAGGCTCCGGATGCTAGCCGCCGTCAGGGATCAACGCCTCCGTCACGCCACGACGGAGAAGGCCGCGTGACCCGAGCGGCATGACAAACAAAAAGCCCCCCATGCCGTAGCATGAGGGGCCATTCTTCCGCCGGCCGGGGGAGACGAGGCGGGAAGATTGCTTGGATGTTACCAGCGGCCGATCGTCGGGCAGCCACGGGCGTTTGCGAAGACGATCGTCTGGCGGTAGCCGTCGCGACGGCCTTCGACGACGACGCGGCGCGAGGAAACGTCGGCAACATATGCGCGGCGGAAGCCACGGTCGCGAGCCTTGTCGACGGCCATCCAGGGCGCGCAACGGCCGCGGCGGTCACGGTCCCAGTGGCGGTCACGGCCGCGACCCCAGTCGCGCTCGTCGCCGTAACCACCGTTGTGATCGCGATACTGCACATCGACGCCGCCGCGCGGGCCGAAGCCGAATTCGATCGAGTCGGCCGAAGCGGTGGAGGCGGCGCCGAGCAGGCCGGTCATTCCGATGACGACAGCAGCAGCGGCGTTAAAAAAGCGGTTCTTCATAAGATCTCTCCAGGCTTGAAGGGTTCAAAGGGCAATCACCGTCCCAAGCGATTGATCAGAGGATAGGGTCGCCAAGCTGAACGACAGCGGAACCCGATGTTCATGGGAGGTTCAGGTTGCGAGAACCTGACGATCGGCCCCTGCGCCAAGGCACATCGATCTAGATAAGGTATTGCTTATAAACGAATATTTCGAAGGACTTTTCTCGAAACGCAAGCGCTGCGACGGTTCTCGCCCGGGCCCGGACGAGCAACGAATCAGGCGAAAAATCGGCATGCGAGAGACGACTCGCGCCGATATTTCCGGCTCAAAGCACGGTGAGGCGACCGACGGGCGGTGAAAAAAGCAAAAAGGAAGGGCGCCGGCGGTGCGCAACCGTCGGCAATCTGCGCCTCAACCGGCAAGCGCCCGTTCGAAGACGCGAATGTTGCGATAATGGCTGAGACGGGTGATGACGCCGTCCTCGACCTCGAAGACGAGGACGCTCGGAATGGAGTAGCTCTGGCCCGTTGCGGGCGGAAATCCCTCCATCGTCTCGCGGTAGGTGCCGCGCGCCGTCAAATCGGCGGCGACGCGCTGGCCGAAGGCGTCACGCATCAGCACCACGTCGCCGAACTGCTCGTCGAAGCGGCGCAGATAATTCATCAGCCAGGCGCGCAAGGGGCCGACGCCGACGGTGCGCTGACCGGTGAGCGAATCGAGCTCGACGTCCTCGTTGACGAGCCGCGCCAGCGCCTCGAAATCCCGCTGGTTCAGCGCTTCGATGAAGCGGCTGGCAATCGTCTGTGCATCGGTCATCCCTGCTCCTCCCCGGCATGAAAGGCCGGCTCTCAAGGCTCTACTCGTGCCCCTTTATCTAGAACCGCTCCGCCGCCATTCAATCGCGCGCCGGTCGATCAGGCGGAAAGATGCAGGACGATCTCGCGCCGATGCGGGCGGTCGCGGTGCTCAAAGAGATAGAGCCCCTGCCAGGTGCCGGTGAGCATGCGGCCGCCAGCGACGGGGATGCCGAGCGATACCGGCGTCAGCGCCGCCTTGATATGCGCCGGCATATCGTCAGGCCCCTCCTGGGTGTGCACGATCCAGCGCATGGAGGGATCGGAGGACGGCGGCACGAGGCGGCGGAAAAAGCCGTCGAGATCGCGCTTTACGTCCGGGTCGGCATTTTCCTGGATGAGAAGCGAACAGGAGGTGTGCCGCACGAAGACGGTGAGCAACCCCTCACCTCCCGCGTTGGCGCGCACGAATGCGGCCGCCTCGCCGGTAAATTCATAGAGCCCCTGGCCATGAGTGGCGATGCTGATGCGCGTTTGCGGCATGAAGGCCTCCGGCAGGCGGCCGCATCCGCCGGGGTGGCGGAGCGACCGGTTGATATGCCCAATGCTTCTATCCCCGGACCGTTCCCAGTCCAAGACGATCTGCCGCAAACCGCCGCGGTGGCGTGCCTACATCTGCAGGAAGGTCTCGAAGCCGCCATAGATCATGCGCTTGCCGTCGAACACCTGCTTCCAGGCATCGCCCTGCAGCCGCGGATCGGCCATGACCTTGGCAACGATCGCGTCGCGCTCGGCGCGAGACTTGTAGGTGATCCAGGAGAAAACCACCGTTTCATCGTCCTTGGCCTGGACCGAACGGGGAAAGGACGTCACTTCGCCATAGGGCGCGTCGTCCGCCAGGCATTCGTTGTAGGAGAGCGCACCGTGCTCCATCCACACCACGCCCGCCGCCTTCGCCATCGCCTTGTAAGCCTCGATATTCGCCTTCGGCACGGCAACGATAAAGCCATCCACATAGGTCATCGACATAGTCTCCTCTGTTCGTTCTACGAACATAGGACGCAGGGCGGCCAAGAGTTCCGACATCGACACGGAATTTTCTTTCGGGCCGTAGCGCGGGATTTGTCGGAATGGCGCTCCGCCGTTCGTCCTTGGCGCGTAGCATCCAAATCGGGAGACACCCATGCAGAAGATCACGCCGTTTCTCTGGTTCGACGATCAACTGGAGGACGCCATCGCTTTCTATACCGCCATTTTCCGCAACACCCACATCACCGACATCAAGCGCGGTCCCGACGGCAGGGCCTTCACCGCTTCCTTCGAGCTCGAGGGACAGCACTTCATGGGGCTTAACGGCGGGCCGCATTTCAAGTTCAGCGAGGCCGTGTCGTTCTTCCTGCGCTGCAGCGACCAGGCGGAGGTGGATTACTACTGGGACAGGCTGTCTGATGGCGGCACGCCGCAGCGCTGCGGCTGGCTGAAGGACCGGTTCGGTCTCGCCTGGCAGATCATTCCGGACGCGCTGATGCGCCATCTCGGCGATCCCGATCCGGCGCGTGCGGCCCGCGCCCAGCAGGCGATGATGGGCATGGTGAAGATCGATGTCGCGGAACTTGATCGCGCAGCCGCTGGTTAAGCGGAAGAACGGTCCCCTGGCGACGGCTCAACCGGGCTACGGCGTCAGCTGCCGCAGCCTCTGAGCTGCTTGCTGTAGACCTGGGCCATGCCGGCCGCCCGCTTGGCGCCGTTCTTGGCCGTATCGCTCCAGTTGCCTCGGGAATAGCCGCCGTGGCCATGGTAATAGGCGATGTAGAGCCTGTAGGCGTCGTTGAGGGCGATGCCGTTCCGCTGGGCGCTTTCGCGGTGGTACCAGGCGATAAAGCGGATCGCGTCGCCGAAGTTCGAACGCCGCGCCGCCCAGCGGCCTGTCTCGCTCTGATAGCGCGCCCAGGTGCCGTCGAGCGCCTGGGAATAACCATAGGCGGTCGAGGCGCGCGTCCAGGGAATGAAGCCGAAAAGCTTGGTGCGTGGCGGCCGGGCATTATGGCGGAAGCCGGATTCGGTGTAGATCGTCGCCATCAGGATCGGTACGGGCACGCCGTACTCACGCTGGGCGCTATAGGCTTCCCGGCGCCAATTGTTGAAAAGGCCATCTCGCTGCTCGAAAACCGCGCAGGCATTCCGGGTGTCTCTCGGCACCGTTCCGCAGCCGGCCAGCAACAGGAGGACGACGACAAATACGCAACGCATCGCTGAACCTCTTGCTTCCCCGGGGCAACCGCTTGCACGCGGCAAGACATGGCCTCGGGAAAATATGCTCGAACACCGCGTGCCGCCCGTCGGGGCAGCGGCGCTCCAGAAATTGATAAAACGTAAACGTTAAGGATCTCTTTTGATTCGAAGGATAACGATCGAAGGCCCGGCCATTGAACTTTCGCCACCGGAGGTTTTACGATCCACGGGAGACATGCCGCGCCAGCCATTGGGCGCAAAGGAGCGTATCGATGAAAATATCCGCCTTGATGGTGCTTGCCTTCACCGGCTTGTTCGCCGCGACTGGCCTCGCGCTCGCCGACGAATGCGCCGATGCGAGCGACCAGGCGACGATGAATGCCTGCGCCGACAAGGCGCTGAAGGCTTCCGACGCCGAACTGAACGCGCTCTACAGGCAAATCCAGGGGCGCCTGAAGGACGACGCGGAAAAGACGAAGCTGCTCATCACGGCGCAAAGGGCATGGGTCGCCTATCGCGACGCCGAATGCGACTTTGCAAGCTCCGGCGTCGCCGGTGGCTCGGCCCAGCCGATGATCACGCTTGAATGCCGCGACGATCGCACACAGAAGCGCGTCGCCGACTTCAAGACCTATCTGAGCTGCGAGGAGGGCGACCTCAGTTGCGTCCTGCCGCCGGCAAACTGAACCGGAAAAGAGCGACGGCCGCGGCACTCGCCGTGGCGCTCCTCTGCCTCGCCGGCGGCGGCGCCGGCGCGGCAGACATCGATGCGCTTTATCGCAGTGACGCGATCGTCACCGGCACGGGCGAAGCCAACCGCGAAGTCGGCTTTCGCGAATGCCTGCGTGAGGTGCTCGTCAAACTGTCCGGCGATCCGGCGATCACGGAGGCGCCCGGATTTGCGGCAGCGGAGGCCAGGGCCGACAGCTTCGTTTCGGCCTTCTCCTATCGCGACCGCCTGGAAGGCATCCCGATCCATGACGAACAGGGCACGCACGACCGCCCGCATGACCTCACCTGCCGATATCGGCCGGCAACGCTCGATTCGCTGCTCGCAGACCTCGGCCGCAAGCCATGGCTCTCCCCTCGCCCCAGGATCGCCGTGTGGCTGGCGGTCAAGGATCAGAAGCGCCGCTTCGTGCTGGCGCGCGACGGCAGTGAGAGCCCCTACATGGCGGATTCGCTTCAGGCAGCGGCAGAGCCACTGGCGCTCTCGGCCGTGCTGCCGGATGCGGCGACCGTCACTGCCCGCAAATCCGCGCTCGATACCCTGCCGCAAGCGGATCCCGCGCAACTCTTCTCGCCCGCGGCACAGGCCGACGGGGACGTGCCGCTTATCGGCACGCTCGTCTGGTCCGACGCCGCCCGTGGCTGGATCGCCCAATGGCAGATGGACGCGGGCGGCAGGCGTTACCGTTGGCAGGTGAGCGGCGTCAGCTTTGACGACGCCTTTCGCAACGCCATGCGCGGCGCGGCCCGCATCCTCTCGGGAAACGGTGCGCCGTGAACGAGGCATCTGGCGTTGTGGCCGCAATTTCCCTCACGGCCGCAACACCGGCTGTTCATCCAAGCGAGGCGATCAGTTCGCGATAGGCAGCCTCAGGGAAGGCTTTCAGCGTCGTCGAGCGCACATTGCCGGCCATGCCAAGCGTGAGCGCGAAGCGTGCGGCCACCGCATCGTCAGGCGCTTCGACGATGGCCACCATGTCGTAGTCACCCATGGTCAGGAAGAAATGCTTGAAGGAACCGCCCATCTCGCCGAGCACATTCCGTGCGAGGTCGAGCCTTTTCGGGGAATCACGCACATTCTTGACGCCCTGCTCGGTCCAGTTGAGGAGCATGACATACGTCGTCATCTAACACCTCCACGGGGGCACGCTTCACGCCCGCGGTGCGATTGCTCCCGCGTACAAGACGGGGTGCCCCAGATTACTGCGAAGGGGCGACTATACTCCCCGGCGAAAGCACCCACAATAAATCGCATGGGTGAGGCGGAAACGAAAAAGCCGGGCACTTGGCCCGGCTTTGATCTTTTGCGTGTATCCGACTTTAGCTGTCGAGGAAGCTTCTGAGCTTCCTGGAGCGGCTCGGATGCTTGAGCTTGCGAAGCGCCTTCGCCTCGATCTGACGGATACGTTCGCGGGTAACCGAGAACTGCTGGCCGACTTCTTCGAGCGTGTGGTCGGTGTTCATGCCGATGCCGAAGCGCATGCGCAGCACGCGCTCTTCGCGCGGCGTCAGCGAAGCGAGAACGCGGGTCGTCGTCTCGCGCAGGTTCGCCTGGATGGCGGCGTCGATCGGCAGCAGCGCGTTCTTGTCTTCGATGAAATCGCCGAGGTGCGAATCTTCTTCGTCACCGACGGGCGTTTCGAGCGAGATCGGCTCCTTGGCGATCTTCAGGACCTTGCGGACCTTTTCGAGCGGCATGGCGAGCTTTTCGGCCAGTTCTTCCGGCGTCGGTTCGCGGCCGATCTCGTGCAGCATCTGGCGCGAGGTACGAACGATCTTGTTGATCGTCTCGATCATGTGCACCGGAATACGGATCGTGCGGGCCTGGTCGGCGATCGACCGGGTGATCGCCTGACGGATCCACCAGGTGGCGTAGGTCGAGAACTTGTAACCGCGGCGGTACTCGAACTTGTCGACCGCCTTCATCAGGCCAATGTTGCCTTCCTGGATGAGGTCGAGGAACTGCAGGCCGCGGTTGGTGTACTTCTTGGCAATGGAGATGACGAGGCGCAGGTTCGCTTCGACCATTTCCTTCTTGGCGATGCGCGCTTCGCGCTCGCCCTTCTGCACCATGGATACGATCCGACGGAACTCGGCGATCGAGATGCCGGTTTCGGTCGCAAGGTTCTGGATCTCCTGGCGGATGTCGCGGATCGTCTGGTTTTCGCTCTTGGCGAATTCCTTCCAGCCCTTGCCGGCCAGGTTGCTGATCGACTTCATCCAGTTCGGGTCGAGTTCGGCACCCGAATACTGTTCCAGGAACGAGTCACGCTTGACGCCGTAGGATTCAGCAAGGCGCAGCAGGCGGCCTTCGTTCTGCATCAGGCGCTTGGAGATGTCGTAGAGCTGCTCGACCAGGCTGTCGACGCGGTTCTGGTTGAGCGACAGCGACTTTACCGCCTTGATCAGCTCGTCCTTGAGCTCCTTGTAGCGGCGCTCCTGGGCGGGCGAAAGTGTGCCGGTGGCAGCAAGGCGGGCTTCCACCTGCTGGTCCTGCAGCTTGCGCAGCTTCTTGTAGGTCTCGGCAATGATGTCGAGGGTTTCCATGACCTGCGGACGCAGTTCCGCTTCCATGGCCGCGAGCGAGAGGTTCGACTCGTCGTCGTCTTCCTCTTCTTCTTCGGCCGGCATGACATCGCCGCCGACATTGGTGATGTCGTCGTCGTTGGCAGGCGAACGGACCTTGCGGGTCTTTTCCTTTTCCTCGGCAGCCTTGCGGTCGGCCTCGATCTTTTCCGGGCTCTGGAACTGCGGCGCAGCCTTGGCCTCGGGACCGGAATAGGTGGTTTCGAGATCGATGATCTCGCGCAGCAGCGTCTGGCCTTCGTTCAGTTCGTCGCGCCAGATGATCAGCGCCTGGAAGGTCAGCGGGCTCTCACAGAGACCGGCGATCATCGTCTCGCGGCCAGCCTCGATGCGCTTGGCAATCGCGATTTCGCCTTCGCGGGAGAGAAGCTCGACCGAGCCCATTTCGCGCAGGTACATGCGCACCGGGTCGTCAGTACGATCGGTCGGCTCTTTCTTCTTGCTGGTCGCAAGCGACGTGCCGCTGGAAGGCGCGAGTTCGCCGCCTTCGCTGTCGCCGTCGTCGTCGCCGCCCTCGTCGTCACCGCCGCTGGCTGCCTCTTCGGCTTCCTCGTCCTCGATCACGTTGATGCCCATGTCGGACAGCATCGCCATCGTGTCTTCGATCTGTTCGGAGGTGACTTCTTCGGACGGAAGGACCGAGTTGAGCTCGTCCATCGTCACGTAGCCGCGCTTCTTGGCGGCCTTGATCATCTTCTTGACAGCGTCATCGGAAAGATCGAGAAGCGGGCCGTCCGGAGCGCCTTCGCGTTCTACGTCAGCTTCTTCGTTTTCTTTGACTTTGGTTGCCATTTAGTTCGTCGCTTTCCTTGTCGCAACCGGCGTGAGCCCGGTGCCAATGCCGCTCGAAGGTCCGGGTGCGCCGCGCACCCGCCACCGAATCATTTCCCCTGACGTAACGGGATGATGTTTAATTCCTGTTTAACCACGAGTGTACTCGTGGCAAAGCGGGCAAGCTCCGACAGTCCTGCCACTGAAACGTCTCTGGCATGATTCCCTAACCGCCGTGTCATCTCGCCATTTCTTATTCGGAAATGGTGATTCCCAGAATTTTCGATCCCGTCAAGCATTTCCGCTGAAAAACCGGATGATTCGGTAAAAATCACCGTTCCTATCGCTTTTTGGGGTTTATCAGCTTCCGCTGAAGATGTAGGCGCTGCCCGCCAAAAGACAAGGGTAGCAACAATTTAATCGGCAAGGTCTCGTTGTGCCATATCCGCACGCGCAACCAGAGCTGCATTTTCCGGCCCGATTCTAAACCGATCGGCCGTCATACTTGACGACCTTCACCGCCTCGATATCAAATTCGGGCAGGCAGCGCAGGTTGACCGCCGCCATCTTCCCATGCGGCCCGTCGCCCTCGCCGAACGGCGCGATGCCGCAGGTGTCGCAGAATCGGTGCTGGATCACATGCTTGTTGAAGAGGTAGGTCGAGAGGTCCGCTTCCGGCGTCGTCAGCGTCAGCTTGTCGCGGGCAACGAAGGCGAGCAGCCCGCCACGGCGACGGCAGAGCGAACAATTGCAGTCGATCGCTTCGTTGAATTCCCCTTCCACCTCGAAGGCGATCTTGCCGCAGTGACAGCTTCCCTCATAACGCATGCAGGCATCTCCTCTTCTTCCCGGCGCAACTGCGCCACCTCTGCCACCAAGATAGAGCGTCCCTGCCCTCAAGCAAGCGCAGGCAGCAGCCAGGCGCATGCACGCAAAACGATTCCCGAAGGAGCCGATTATCGATGCAAACTCGCAAGATTATTCCGGCTTTTCGCTTGCGCTTGACCTGATCGCGCAGGAACTTCGCTCCGAAACGGAGGCTCGAATGCTCATCAAGGAAACCGACGCCATGCGCGTGCTATCGATCGCGCGGCGGCTCACCATAGCCGATGTCAAAGGCGAGAGCGCCGCACTGGCGCCTGTCATCGAGGCGGAGATGGAGCGCGCCAGTCTGACGCCGGCGGGCCCCTGGATCTTCATCGCGCAGAACCTGCCGAAAAACGCCAAGACCCTGTTCGACTGGCGGATCTGCCGCCCGGTCTCAGGTGGCAAGGATTATCGCGGTGAACTCGATCTGGTCGAACTGGAGCCGATCATGGTGGCGTCCACGCTGCACCAGGGTCCGATGCGAAGCCTTTTCACGCAGGGCTACGCGCCGCTGGTCGCCACGATCGAAATGTCCAGGCACAATTTCTCCGGCGAGAGCCGCGAGATCTACCATCGCTGGGCGGGCCAGGGCGCCCGCTATCACGAGATCGAGATCCAGTTCGGCCTCGCCAACTGAGCCGCCGCTCTCACGGGTGCAACGGCCCTTGCGGCCTCACCAGTCCATGACGACCTTGCCGGAATTGCCGGAGCGCATCGCTTCGAAGCCGTCGCGGAATTCGTCGATCTTGATGCGGTGGGTGATGACCGGGGCAAGGTCGAGGCCGCCCTGCACGAAGGCGATCATCTTGTACCAGGTCTCGAACATCTCGCGGCCGTAGATGCCCTTGAGGTTGAGCATCTTGAAGATGACCTTGTTCCAGTCGATCTCGAAGCCGGCCGGTGCAATGCCGAGGATGGCGATCTTGCCGCCATTGTTCATCTTGTCGATCATGTCGCGGAAGGCGGGTGCTGCACCCGACATTTCCAGCCCGACGTCAAAACCCTCGGTCATGCCGATCGCCTTCATCACGTCGGCAAGGTTTTCCTTCGACGCGTCGACGACATGATCGATGCCGACGCTTTTCGCGAGCGCCAGCCGCGTCGGGTTGATGTCGGTGATGACCACCTTGCGCGCGCCCGAGCGCTTGGCGACCATCGCCCCCATGATGCCGATCGGGCCGGCGCCGGTCACAAGCACGTCCTCGCCGACGAGATCGAAGGAAAGGGCGGTGTGCACCGCATTGCCGAACGGATCGAAGATCGCCGCGACTTCATCCGGCACGTCCTCGGGGATCGGCACGACGTTATACTCCGGCAGGCAGACGAACTCGCCGAACGAGCCCGGCCGGTTGACGCCAACGCCGAGCGTGTTGCGGCAGAGATGCCCGCGCCCGGCCCGGCAGTTGCGGCACTTGCCGCAGACGATGTGGCCCTCGCCCGAGACCCGCTCGCCGACATGGTACTTGGTGACCGCCGAGCCGACCTCGGCGATCTCGCCCATGAACTCGTGGCCGACGACCATCGGCACCGGAATGGTCTTCTGCGCCCACTGGTCCCAGTTCCAGATGTGCACGTCCGTGCCGCAGATCGCCGATTTCTTCACCTTGATCAGCACGTCGTTCGGGCCGATCTCCGGCACCGGCACGCGCTCCATCCAGAGGCCCTCTTCCGGCTTCGACTTCACCAGCGCCTTCATCATGTTCGTCATCGGTCTCTCCCTCAGATCACACCGAGGTCGCGGCCGACCTCTTCGAAGGCGGCGATCGCCCGGCGGACGTCCGCTTCACTATGCGCTGCCGACATCTGCGTGCGGATGCGCGCCTGGCCCTTCGGCACCACCGGGAAGGAGAAGCCGATGACATAGACGCCCTTCTTCAGCATGCGTGCCGCCATCTCCTGAGCAAGGGCTGCATCACCGAGCATGACCGGGATGATCGGGTGGCCTTCGCCGGCCAGCGTGAAGCCGAGCTTCGACATCTCCGAGCGGAAGAGGTTCGCATTGGCGTAAAGCCTTTCGCGAAGCGCATCGCCGTTCTCGATCAGATCGAACACTTTGAGCGAGGCCGCGGCAATCACCGGCGCCAGCGTGTTGGAGAACAGATAGGGACGCGAGCGCTGGCGCAGCCAGTCGACCACTTCGGTCTTGGCCGAGGTGTAACCACCGGAGGCACCGCCAAGCGCCTTGCCGAGCGTGCCGGTGATGATGTCGATCCGGCCCTCGACGCCACAATGTTCGGCCGAGCCGCGACCATGTCTGCCGACGAAGCCGACCGCATGGCTGTCGTCGACCATGACCATGGCGCCGTACTTGTCGGCGAGATCGCAGACCCCTTTGAGATTGGCGATGATGCCATCCATCGAGAACACACCGTCGGTGGCGATCAGCTTGAAGCGGCTGCCCTCGGCCTTCTTCAGCTCCTCTTCAAGCGCTGCCATGTCATTGTTGGCATAACGGAAGCGCTTGGCCTTCGACAGCCGCACGCCGTCGATGATCGAGGCGTGGTTGAGCGCGTCGGAGATGATCGCGTCCTCTTCGCCCAAGAGCGTTTCGAACAGGCCGCCATTGGCGTCGAAACACGACGAATAGAGGATCGTGTCTTCCATGCCGAGGAACGACGAGATGCGGGCCTCGAGTGCTTTATGCTCCTCCTGTGTACCGCAGATGAAGCGCACAGAGGCCATGCCGTAGCCGTAGCGGTCGAGCGCCTGTTTGCCGGCCTCGGCAAGCTCCTCGTTATCGGCAAGGCCGAGATAGTTGTTGGCGCAGAAGTTGAGCACCCGCTCGCCCGAGGCGACCGCAATCTCACCCGCCTGCTTCGAGGTGATCACACGCTCCGACTTGTACAACCCGGCCGTCCTCAGGCCATCGAGTTCTGATCGGAGATGGGACAGGAAGGCTGAAGTCATGGCGCTCTCGCTTCAAGAAAACATCGCGTGGCTGACGAGTATCATGACGGCTTTTGACTTGCAGCAAAATCCGGCGCTCGGCCGGATCCAGCGTAAAAACGACAGGGCATTTCACGCTGCGATGGTGCGACGGAAATAATGTGTCGCCAAGTGCTTCGGCGCAGACATTTTCCGACGACAGAGAACCGCGAGGGCGACCGCCATCACCCGTCGAGATAGCCGTCGATGACCGCAAGGAATGCCTCGCCGTAGCGCTCGCGTTTGCTTTCACCGATGCCGGGAATGTCGAGCAGTTCGTCGAAATCGCGCGGGCGCTCCTTGGCAAGCGCAATCAAGGTCGCGTCGGGGAAGACGACATAGGGCGGGACGTTCAACTCCTTGGCGATCGAGAAGCGCTCGGCGCGGAGCAGTTCGAAGAGTTCGAGATCGGAGCCGGCCAGATCGGCCCGTTCGCGTTGCGCACCCGACTTCGCTCCACGCGCGGCCTTGCCCGACGTCGGTCGGTCCTTGCGGAACAGCACCTGGCGCTCGCGCTTGAACACCGCGCGTGCCTCCGGTTCGAGCTTTATCGCCCCGAAGGCGGTATGATCGACACTGACAAGTCCCGCCGCCAGCAATTGGCGGAAGACCGATTGCCAGGTGCGAGCCGGCAGGTCCTTGCCAGCGCCGAAGACCGGCATGTCGACATGGCCGAAACGCTCGGTCTTCTCGTTGACCGTGCCCATCAGCACATCGACCACATGACCGGTGCCGAAACGCTCGCCGGTGCGATAGACCGCCGCCAGCGCCTTGATCGCCGCTTCCGTCCCGTCCCAGGTCTCGACCGGTTTCAGGCAGGTATCGCAATGGCCGCAGCGGCCGGGATGGGCCTCGCCGAAATGCGCGAGGATCGCCTGGCGGCGGCAGCCGGCGGTCTCGCAGATCGCAAGCAACGCGTTGAGCTTGCCGCGCTCGATGCGCTTGATGTCGTCGGCAGCTCCCCCCTCATCGATCATCCGGCGGCGCTGCAGCACGTCGGCCATGCCATAGGCCATCCAGACCTCCGACGGCTGGCCGTCGCGCCCCGCACGCCCGGTCTCCTGGTAATAGGCCTCCACCGATCCCGGCAGATCGAGATGGGCGACGTAGCGCACGTCGGGCTTGTCGATGCCCATGCCGAAGGCGACGGTCGCAACGAGGCAGAGGCTCTCTTCCTTGAGGAACGCATCCTGGTGCTTGTCGCGAAGCGTCCGGTCCATGCCCGCATGATAGGGCAATGCCCTAATGCCCTGCGCATTCAGCCATTCGGCCGTATCTTCGACCTTGGCGCGCGACAGGCAATAGACGATACCGGACGCACCCTTGAAGCGGGAGAGAAAGCGCAGCAATTGTTGCCGCGGCTGGTCGCGCTCGACGATTTCATAGGCGATGTTCGGCCGGTCGAAGCTGGTGGTAAAAACCTCGGCATTGTTGAGCGCCAGCCGCTCGACGATATCGTCGCGCGTATGCGGATCGGCAGTGGCTGTGAGCGCGATGCGCGGCACGCCGGGGTAGCGCTCGGCAAGCAGCCCGAGCGCGCGGTACTCGGGGCGGAAGTCATGGCCCCACTGCGAAACGCAGTGCGCCTCGTCGATGGCAAAAAGCGCGATGCGGGCATTGCCGATGAGATCGGAAAACCCATCGGTCACGGTCCGCTCCGGCGTCACATAGAGAAGGTCGAGCGTGCCGTCGTGGATCTGCCGGCGCACGGCGATCGCCTCCTCGCGCGTCAGCGACGAGTTCAGCGCCGCCGCATTGACGCCGAGCTGTTTCAGCGCTTCCACCTGGTCACGCATCAGTGCGATCAGCGGCGAGACGACGACACCCAGCCCGGGGCGGCAGAGCGCCGGGATCTGGAAGCAGAGCGACTTGCCGGCGCCGGTCGGAAAGAGAACGACCGCATCGCCGCCAGCGGTCACATGCTCGACCACTTCCTGCTGCTTGCCGCGAAAGGCGGAATAGCCATAAACGCGCTTCAGCACGTCGAGCGGTGCCTGGCCGGCTTCGTCGAAGAGCTGGCTGGCAGCGCTTCTTGAGGGCGTCGCCCTTTCGACGAACTCCATCACATCTCCTTCGGGAATCAGCTTAGGCCATCATGGCCACATGCGCAGGCAATGCCATAGCCCTTGCCGCAACTGAAGAGACAAGGTCTGTTTTTCCCCGAAGGCCCTGCTGCGCTTCATCGGGGATTGCCCGGTTTGCCAGCTTGACCTTGATAACACATCAGTACTTTAGTGACCCGCAAAAATCAGGAAGTCACCATGGCGAACATTCTCGCGGCGAGCGGCGGCGTCAAGCAGGTCATTTGCATCAACTGGGGTACGAAGTACGGCGCACCGTTCATCAACCGGCTCTACGCCATGGTGGCGCGCAACATCACCCCACCCTTCACCTTCACCTGCTTCAACGACAATTTCGAAGGGTTGCGTCCGGAAATTCTCTGCGAGGACCTGCCGCCGCTGGACATCGGCGAAATGCCTAAGAACACGCCCGGCATCTGGCAGAAGTCGCGGCTTTGGGGGCCGAAGCTTGGCAATCTCAAGGGCCCCGTCCTGTTCCTGGACCTCGACCTGGTCATCGTCGGATCGCTCGATGGTTTCTTCGAGCAGGGGGAACCGGACGACGTCATCCTCGCCCGCAACCAGACGACGCCGTTCGAGCGCCTCGGCCAGACCTCGATTTTCCGCTTTCCGGTCGGAAAGCTGGTGCCATTGCAGGAGAGGTTCCGCGCCGACCCGCAAGGCATTGCCGACGAGTACCGTTTCGAGCAGCGCTTCGTCACGCGCAATGCGCCGGGCGGAGCCAAACTCTTTCCCCGCCGCTGGGTCTTGCATTTCCGGCAGGACTGCCGCCGGCCGTTTCCGCTCAACTACTTCCTGGCGCCGCGCCTGCCGAAGGACGCACGCGTCGTGCTATTCCCGCGCAACATCCTGCCGCAGCATGCGATCGAGGGGCGCTTCGGCAAGAAGGACAAGGTCTCCACGCCGCTCGGCCATATCCTCGGGCTGTTTGCATCCGACCGTTACGAGAAGAATGCGTTTCGCTACCTGCGCCACTACATTCGCCCATCGCCGTGGGTGGCCGAACATTGGCGCGAATAGTCGAGACCTCGTCGAGAGCAAGCCTGCTTTCGCCGTGCCGGCCGAAAAATTCGAGCACCTAGCGCGCCGCCGGCCCCTTCACGCGGCCTGACAGCACGCCGAAGCCCTCGATGATCGCTTCCTGGTTTTCAAGCCGCGTCACTTCGTGCTGCACCTCCTGAAGCGTCCGCAGCAACTGCGGCACCGCTTCGAGGTCACCCTCCTCGGTCGCATAGGCCAGTTCACGCTCAAGCTCGCGCACCTGCCAATGCAACGCCTTCGAGCGTTGGTGCAGCGCCAGCGCCTGCAGATAGCCTTCGCGGGCGTCCTCAGGCGCAGCCGCCGTCGTCGCCGTCCAGAGCCTGGCATAGCGGATCTGCTGGTCGATCGCGCCGATCAGCGCGCCAAACCCCTCGCCCTGCAACTGTTCGAGCAGATCGTCGCGGTTGAGCCGTGGCCCCTGCGCGGCCGCAGCATTCAACACCGCCGCCCAGCAGCGCTGCAACTCGCGGTGATCGAACTCGATCGTCGAGATCTCGTCATACTCGTCGAACAGCAATTGCGGGTGGTTGACGATCGTAAGCGCCAGCACGCTCTCTCTCAGAAGCGGGGCCACCTGTTGTCCGCTGACCAGCGTCGAACGCGCCAGCCGATCGGAGATCGCCGTCGGCCCGCTCGCATTCGGTCCCCGTGCCTGACCGGCGCCACGCGCTCCGCCGCCGCCGCCCTGCCGGCCGCCACGTTCGAAGGGACGCCGCTCGCCCCGCCCTGACCCCGAGGATTGCAGGAAGGCGTGCAACCGGTCGCGCATGTCCTGGCCATAGTGCCGGCGCACGCTTTCATCGGCGATCACGGATGTCACCTGCTTCAGCCGCGCTTCGAGCTCGGCGCGCTTTTCCGGCGTATCGAAGGCACCGCCCTGGACCTCGCGCTGCCAGACCATCTCGGCGAGCGAACGGGCATTGGCGAGCACCTTGTCGAAGGGCCCGCGGCCCTCCTGGCGCACGAGATCGTCGGGATCCTTGCCGTCGGGAAGCATGGCGAAGCGGACCGAGCGGCCGGGCTTCAAGTGCGGCAGCGCCAGGTCGACGCCGCGGTTGGCGGCGCGAATGCCCGCCCCGTCGCCGTCGAAGCAGAGCACCGGCTGCGACGTCATCTTCCACAAGAGATCGAGCTGGTTTTCGGTGAGCGCCGTGCCGAGCGGTGCCACGGCGTTTTCGACACCTGCCTGGTGCAGCGCGATCACGTCCATATAGCCTTCGACGGCGATGATCGTTGCGGCCGCATCGTCGCCGCCGGGGTCGCGGGCGCCGCCTTGCGAAGCACGGCGCGCGCGGGCGAAATTGTAGAGAACGTTGCCCTTGTGGAAGAGCTCCGTCTCGTTGGAATTGAGGTACTTGGCCGGCGCGTCCGGTGACATGGCCCGACCACCGAACGCGATGACCTTTTCGCGCGACGACAGGATCGGGAACATGATGCGGTCGCGGAACCGGTCGTAGGAAACCGGCACGTCCGGCCCGTGCACCACGAGGCCGCAAGCCTCGATCTGCTCCTTGGCGACGCCCTTGCCGGCGAGATGTTCCTTGAGCGCATTGCGGCTGTCGGGCGCGTAGCCCAAACGGAAGGTCTCGATCGTGCGCCCCGTAAGCCCGCGCTCGCGCAGATAGGCGCGCGCCTTGGCGCCACCCGCCGTCTGAAGCTGGTCCTCGAAATACGCGGCCGCCATTTCCATCACGTCGAGCAGGCTCGTGCGTTCCTTCTCCCGGCGCTCGGCCTGCGGATCCGGCTGCGGCATGGCAACGCCCGCCATGTC
The DNA here is from genome assembly GCF_016919405.1 of Ensifer sp. PDNC004. NCBI lineage: Bacteria > Pseudomonadati > Pseudomonadota > Alphaproteobacteria > Hyphomicrobiales > Rhizobiaceae > Ensifer > Ensifer sp. PDNC004. The sequence goes on along the minus strand of NZ_CP070353.1, from coordinate 4,105,330 downwards.
GGCGACCTGCTGTACGGCTTCCGGAAAGCTCAGGCCTTCGAGATCGGTGAGAAAACGGAAATGGTCGCCCGAGACACCGCAGCCGAAGCAATGGTAGCGGCCCTTGCGGTCCTCGCAGTGAAAGCTCGGCGATTTCTCACCGTGAAAGGGGCAGCAGGCCCAATAATCGCCGCGCGAGACGTTGGTCTTGCGCCGGTCCCAGGTAACGCGCTTGGCAATCACGTCCGAAATCGGAACGCGATCGCGTATCTCGTCAAGAAAGGACTGTGAAAAGCGCATGGATACCTCTGGTCGATCCTCCATATAGGCGGCATGGCCGGCGGGCGCTACAACGGTGATCCTGCTTGCACGCTATTCACAGGAGCGAAACGGGAATCGCACACCGAATCACCAATCAAAAGTTGTGTATGAATATTTTCTAAGGACCAAAAGTAGCGCTTGACACCCCTTTGACGAAAAGGATCAATTCGCCGTCTCGAATTGGATCACTTGCCATGGCCGTTTCCGTCAAAGTGCTCGCCTCCAGTCCGGCTTTCTTCAGCGCGGTGCTGAGCTATGCGCGCGGCATGGTGGAGATGTATGCGGCAAACCCACGGCTCGCCTCGATCTTTGCCTCGCAGCAACGCTGGCTGATGGCCCAATCCGGCCTTGCGCTCTATCACGACCGCGATCCGGATGATCCCTCGAGCGGTCTCTACAGCGGCCGTTTCATCAACTATGCCGTCATGCACGGGATCGCCAGCCGCAACACCGCAGCATCCTTCGTGCAGGAAATGGTCGCCTACCGCTTCGCCCGCTACATCACGGTGCAGCCGGACAAACGCAGCCGGCCGCTGGAGCCTACCGAGGCGGCACTCGACTATGTCTGGAAATGGATGCAGTCCCATCTGGCCATCCTCGACTCCTCCGACGGCCAGTCGCGGCTGGCGCGGCTCAACGAAGAGCAGCACCGGTTCGGGCGGCTGCAGGCCGCGGTCGCCCAAGCGCTCGTCGGCAACGACACGGTCCGTCGTCCAGGCCCGACCTTCGACCTCTTCACCTGGGTCAATTCCGGCGGCGTGGTGATGGACGATCTCTTCTCGCGCATCGGCGACTTCGACCCCGAGGCGGCACGCCACGCGATTGGGCCGGTTTCGCCGAGCGATCTCAGCGAACGCTTCATCATCTCCAAGACCCACCTCAAGCGGATCTTCGACAAGGCAGCGCTTTTGGGAAATATGGGGTGGGAGCGGACGCCCGGTCGCGGCGCGGTCTGGCTGTCGAAAGCCTTCATTCGCGAATACTGGGATTACCAGGCGGAGAAGTTCGCCCTGATCGATCGCGCATTCGAGGCGACGTTTCCGGCGAGAGCCGAGATGGCGACGCCCGTCCTATCGCGACGGGCGCCGGCACTCACTTGAGCGGAGCTACTTGAGCAGTTCCTTCACCAGGCCCGAGGCCTTGGCGAAGTCCATCTGGCCGGGATAGCGCTCCTTGAGCACGTTCATGCACTTGCCCATGTCGCGCAGGCCATGTGCGCCGGTTTCGGCGATGACCGAGGCGCAGAGTTCCTTCACCCTGGCTTCCGGAAGCTGGGCCGGCAGGAACCGATTGATGATGACGATTTCCTCACGCTCCTGCGCGGCAAGCTCCGGCCGGCCGGCGTCGTCGTAGATACGAGCCGATTCTTCGCGCTGCTTGATCATCTTGGCGAGGATCTGCAGGATGTCGTCATCGCTGACCGGGTCCTTGCCGAGGCCCCGATTGGCAATGTCCCGATCCTTGATCGCCGCCTGGATCAGCCGCACGGTCGAGGTACGCCGTGCGTCCTTGGCTTTGAGGGCTTCCTTCAGTGCGTCAGCGAACAGGTCGCGCATGTCTATACTCCATGTCGAAACCGGCCCGCGGTGCTCTGCCCGGAACCGGTTCGAAACCATTATTGTTGTCGTCGTCTTAAACCAGTGTGACAGGTGCAATCAAACGGAATACGCAACCGCTTGAATTATAAGGAATTTTATTTCCAGACAATTCACAGCGGCTGGTTGACCCGGTTAAGCGCTTTGGGTATTTTCCCGCACCTGCACAACATCGGCATGAGAGCACTTTTCCGCGGGGTCTCCGCGCGTCCATGCCTGAGCAAAGAAATGGCGATCGACTGCCGGGCTTTCAAGCCCCCGCGCTCCACGCCGCAACGGGATAGGAACGATGACCGCGACACCCGCATGGACCACTGAAAAACCAACCGCACTGCTCGTTCTGGCCGACGGCACCGTGATCGAGGGCAAGGGCATCGGCGCGACCGGCAAGGTGCAGGCGGAAGTCTGCTTCAACACGGCGTTGACCGGCTACCAGGAAATCCTCACGGACCCCTCCTATCTCGGCCAGATCGTCACCTTCACCTTCCCGCACATCGGCAACGTCGGCGCCAATGACGAAGACATCGAAGACCTGACGCCGGCAGCACGCCACGGCGCGGTCGGCGTCATCTTCAAGGCCGACATCACCGAGCCGTCGAACTACCGCGCCGCCAAGCACCTCGACGTCTGGCTGAAGGCCCGCGGCATCATCGGCCTTTGCGGCATCGACACCCGCGCGCTCACCGCCTGGATCCGCGAAAACGGCATGCCGAACGCCGTCATCGCCCACGATCCCTCGGGCGTCTTTGATATCGACACGCTGAAGGCCGAAGCCAAGGCCTGGAGCGGCCTTGAAGGCCTCGACCTCGCCAAGGTCGCGACCTCCGGCCAGTCGTCGCGCTGGGACGAGCAGCCCTGGGTCTGGAACGAAGGCTATTCGACGCTCGGCGAAACCGACGCGGCCTACCACATCGTTGCGCTCGACTACGGCGTGAAGCGCAACATCCTGCGCCTCTTTGCCGGCCTCAATGCCCGCGTCACGGTCATGCCCGCCACGACCAGTGCCGACGAAGTTCTGGCGCAGAAGCCGGACGGCATTTTCCTGTCGAACGGCCCCGGCGACCCGGCAGCAACCGGGAAATACGCCGTGCCGGTCATCCAGGACCTCTTGAAGACCGACATTCCGCTCTTTGGCATCTGCCTCGGCCACCAGATGCTGGCGCTGGCACTCGGCGGCAAGACCGAGAAGATGCACCAGGGCCACCACGGCGCCAACCACCCGGTCAAGGACCACACCACGGGCAAGGTCGAGATCGTCTCGATGAACCACGGCTTCGCGGTCGATTCGAAGTCGCTGCCACAGGGTGTTGATGAGACTCACATTTCGCTCTTCGACGGCACCAATTGCGGCCTGCGCGTCGCCGGCAGGCCGGTGTTCTCGGTCCAGCACCACCCGGAAGCCTCCCCCGGCCCACAGGACAGCCACTACCTCTTCCGCCGCTTCATGAACCTCGTGCGCGAGAAGAAGGGCGAACCGGCCCTCGCCGAACGCTGAGCGACCGATCGAGACAAGCTTCCAGGGCCCGCTTAGAGCGGGCCTTTTCTTTTCGAGCGTGCGCCTTCGTTGCCGCCGAGCTCACCCTTCCTGCAGATGCGCGACGATGAAGTCGACGACGGCGCGGACCGACGGCAGTTGCCCACGCCGGTGCGGCATCAACAGCGTCGTCGTCACGCTGCCGGCCTCCCAGTCCGCAAGCACGCGCACCAGACTTCCGGCTTCGATTGCCGCCCGACAGATCTTTCTCGGCAACGCCGTGATGCCAAGACCGGAGACGGCAGCCTCGAGCAACACGTTGGATTCGTCCGCGAGGAACCGCGGCATTGGCCGAACCCTGACGACCACGCCCGCATCGTTGCGCATCGTCCATCCCTCTGCACTCAACGAGGCGAGCAGCCCGTCGTGACGCGAAAGGTCGCTGGGCTCGCGCGGATGCCCGCTGCTTTCCAGATAGGCCGGCGCTGCCACCAGGAGGATCGCATCCGTTGCCACCCGCCGCTGTACCATGCCGGAATCGGGCAACGGCGCGAAGTGATCGCGCACAGCGATATCGAAGCCCTCCTGCACCACATCGACGAAACGGTCCGTCGCGTGCAACATCACCTTCATCTTGGGATAGGTCTTCGCCAGCGGCGGCAGCAGCCCGGCCAGCATCATCTGTGCCGTCGGCACCGAGGCGGTGATCCTGACCGTGCCGCTCGGCTCGGCAAGGCGGCCCTTGACGATGGCTTCGGCCGCCTCCGCCTCTATCAACATCGCCGAGGCATGCCGGTAGAAATCCTCGCCGATCTCCGTCACGGCGAAGCGGCGCGACGTTCGGTTGATCAGCCGGACGCCAAGCGTCTTTTCCAGCTCGGCCACGCGCTTGCTCAGCGTCGATTTCGGTACGTTCAGCGCCCGCGCCGCCGGCGCGAACCCCTTGTGATCGACCACATGGACAAAGACGATGAAGTCGTTGAGATTGCGCATCACGGTCCCCAATGTCTGCAAATGTGAACGATACATCCACATTTGCCCGTCTTTCGCAACATCGTCCATAAAATTATCTCTTCCTCATCGAAGCCTGATATCGAAGGAAGAGAGACAATGGGTATCTATCAAGACAAGAAAGCCGTGGTCATCGGCGGCACGCATGGCATGGGCCTGGCGACGGTCGAGCGTCTCGTCAACGGCGGCGCCGAGGTGCTCCTGACCGGAAACAACGAAGAGAACCTCGCCCGGATCCAGCGGCGCTTCGGCGACCGCGTTCATGCGGTAAAATCGGATATCGCCGACCTCGGCGAGATCGCCGTGCTCGGGGCGACGGTCGGGCAGAAGCTGGGCTCGATCGACCTCCTGCACGTCAACGCCGGCACATCGCTGCTCGAGCCCTTCGACCAGGTGACGGAAGCATCCTACGATCGCCAGTTTACCATCAACACCAAGGGCGCCTTCTTCACCGTCCAGCGGCTGGCGCCTCTGATCCGCGACGGCGGCTCGATCGTCTTCACCTCGTCGGTTGCCGATGTCGGCGGCCATCCGGGAATGGCGGTCTATAGCGGCAGCAAGGCGGCGCTGATCTCGTTTGCCTCCGTCTTTGCCGCCGAGCTTCTGCCGCGCGGCATTAGGGTGAACTCGGTCAGCCCCGGCTTCATCGATACGCCGACCAAGGGCGTGGCAGGCGTCACCGACGCCGAGCGCGCCGAGTTCAAGGCGCTCGGCGATGCGATCACGCCGATGGGGCGCAACGGCACGGCGGACGAAGTCGCCCGCGCCGTACTGTTCCTCGCCTTCGACGCCACCTTCACCACCGGCGCACGCCTGACCGTCGATGGTGGCCTTGGCCAGCAATTGTCGGCTGCCGCCTGACGCGGTCCGGAGCGGAGAGACAACATGTCCAGATCCATCTCGATCATCGGGCTCGGCGCCATGGGCGCAGCCCTTGCCGGCGCCCTCATCGATGCGGGCAATGCCATCACCGTCTGGAACCGCAATCCGGCGCGGGCAGACGCTCTCATTGCCCGTGGCGCCCGCCGGGCAGCAACGGTCGCCGGGGCCATTGCGGCCGGCGACATCCTCATCCTGTGCCTCACCGACTACACCGCCGTCGAAATGACGCTGGTGGACGTCGGCACTGCCATTGCCGGCAAGACAGTCGTCAATCTCACCAATGGTCGTCCGGACGAAGTCCGGGCGGTCGCCGCCCGGCTTGGTGGACTTGGCGCGCGCTATCTCGACGGCGGCATCATGGCAACGCCGCCGATGATCGGCACGCCGCACGCCTTCGTTCTCTATAGTGGGGACAGCGCTGCATTCAGGGATGCCGAGGAACAACTCGCTGCTTTCGGCCAAAGCCACTATCTCGGCGAGGATCCTGTTCTCGCCGCGGTCAGCGACCTCGCCTTGCTGTCGGCGATGTACGGTCTCTTCGGCGGCTATCTGCACGCAACCGCGCTCGCCGGTAGGGTCGGTTTCACCGCCAAGCAGTTCCTGCCGCTGGTCGAGCCCTGGCTTGCCGCGATGATGACGGCGCTGCCCGATTACGCCGAACGGATCGACAGCGGCGACCACGCCCGCGACGTGATGTCGAACCTTCAGATGCAATCGGTAGCAATCACCAACATCATCGCCGCAAGCCGCGGCCTGGGCATCGATCCGGCTTTCATGGAGCCGATCGAAAGGCTGGCGAAAAAGCGCCTTGCCGCCGGCTTTGGCAGCGACGACGCCTCGGGCCTGATCGAGGCGATGCGGGGCAAATAGAGGCCGTCGCAGAGCTCCGGATGCAACTGCGCGCCGCAAGCAAGCGCCGCGGGCCATCTGCTTGTTGTTGACCCTCGGCCACCCTTCGCGCATCCTCAGTGCAACTGGAGGATGACGATGATTACAGGTCCACAGTGCCGCGCCGCCCGGGCGCTGATCGAAATTTCGCGCGAGATGCTTTCGAGCTTTTCGGGCGTCGACGAAGAGACGATCCTCAGGTTCGAGCGAAAGCTGGAAAAACCGGCCGACGCGGTAATCCTGTCGTTGAAGCACGCGCTCGAAAATGCCGGCGCAGTGTTTCTGCCGGAGGGCGAACGCGGGATCGGCGTACGGCTGAAGTTCACCCGCTCGGAGGCGCGTCGACTCTCCATCCTCGAAAGCGAGGGCGGCGTCGTTGGCGACGACGAGGTTCCCGGCGCCTGAGAATGGAATATGATTTCAAGACCTTAGCCGGCTGACTTGAATCGGCATGGCCAGCCTTTGAATCGCTTTGCGAACGAAAAAACCCGCCGTTTCCGGCGGGTTTTTTTGTCAGGTGCGGTTGTTCGCACTTACTTGCAGGCGGCGCAGAAGCGCTGGATGCGGCGGCAGGCTTCCTCGAGCTGGGCTTCCGACGTTGCATAGGAGATGCGGAAGTTCGGGCCGAGACCGAAGGCCGAACCGTGGACGACGGCGACGCCTTCGGATTCCAAGAGTTCGGACACGAAGTCTTCGTCCGTCTCGATGACCTTGCCCGACGGCGCGGTCTTGCCGATCAGGCCGGCGCAGGACGGGTAGACGTAGAAGGCGCCTTCCGGCGTCGGGCACGAGATGCCCTTGGCCTGGTTCAGCATCGACACCACGAGATCGCGGCGGCCTTCGAAGATCTTCTTGTTTTCGGGAATGAAGTCCTGGGTGCCGTTCAGCGCCTCGACGGCCGCCCACTGCGCGATCGAAGTCGCGCCCGAGGTCTGCTGGCCCTGGATCATGTCCATGGCCTTGATCAGCTGCAGCGGGCCGGCAGCATAGCCGATGCGCCAGCCGGTCATGGCATAGGCCTTGGAAACGCCGTTCATCGTCAGCGTACGGTCATAAAGGCCGGGCTCGACTTCGACCGGGGTCGCGAACTTGAAGTCGCCATAGGTCAGGTGCTCGTACATGTCGTCGGTGAGGATCCAGACATGCGGATGCTTCATCAGCACGTCGGTCAGTTCCTTGAGCTCGGCATGGCTGTAGGCAGCACCCGACGGGTTGGACGGCGAGTTGAAGATGAACCACTTGGTCTTCGGCGTGATCGCCTTGTCGAGGTCCTCGGCCTTGAGCTTGAAGTTGTTCTCCTGCTTGGTCGAGACGGTGACCGGGGTACCGCCGCACAGCGCCACCATTTCCGGGTAGGAAACCCAGTAAGGCGCCGGGATGACGACTTCATCGCCCGCGTTCAGGGTCGCCATGAAGGCGTTGAAAAGAATCTGCTTTCCACCGGTGCCGACAATCGTCTGGGCAGCCGTGTAGTCGAGGTTGTTCTCGCGCTTGAACTTCTTGGCGATGGCTTCGCGCAGTTCCGGGATACCGGAGACCGGCGTGTACTTCGTCTCGCCGCGATTGATCGCGTCGATGGCGGCCTTCTTGATATTGTCGGGCGTGTCGAAGTCCGGCTCTCCGGCGCCGAGGCCGATGACATCGCGGCCTTTCGCTTTCAGCTCACGGGCTTTCTGCGAAACGGCGATGGTGGCGGAAGGCTTTACACGGGAAAGGGCATCGGCAAGGAAGGCCATGGGTGAAGGTCCTGATCGTTTCGAGACGAGGTGATCGCTACGGAACTAAAAAGCCAGGCTCCATAGCGGTTAGGTCTATGTCGAAAGACGCCCGGTCTTGCAAGCGCCGGAACGGCAAAAACGCCGGAAACGCGGGCAAAAAGCGTTACCATGACAAAGTTTCATGAATGCGATCAGCATCGTCGATCGCAGGTCACGACACGGCGCGATGCATGACCGGCCGTCGAGCGCTGCGAAAACGGATTGTGGCGCCCGTTTGAACGACCACGAAACGTAACGATCCGAAACGGTTGTTGATCGCGATTTATTCAAAAAAATCAGCGCAGTCCGCCGAATTTGCAAATGCCATAATTTAGCCACGACAACTGTCGCGGAACGCCGCAATTCCGTCGCGCAACAGCCGGCTTCCGGGCTTTTCCTCCGATGATCCGAACACATTCGCATTACGGGGGTTATGCAATGTTTCTCGACGACGAAATCGCTTCCATGAAGACACGGCAGAGCGAAGCACGCTGGGGCATGTATCTGGCGCTCGCGGCCCTTGCCGCCTGCATCCTGATGTTCATCGGGCTGATGACCCAGGCCGCCGCGCAAACGGCTGATGCCAAGCCGCGGCAGATGGCGGGTTACGTTCGCCCCAACGACGTCGGCGCTGGCGCCCTGCTCTTCCCGTCGAAGGAACCGGGCTATTTCGTCGAGGCGCCGCGGCTTGCGACCGACGTCCAGATCGACGTCAACGGCCCGATCATGCGCACCCGCGTCACCCAGCGGTTCGAGAACCCGAGCAAGGGCTGGGTCGAGGGCACCTACGTCTTCCCCTTGCCCGAGGATTCGGCCGTCGATACGCTGAAGATGCAGATCGGCGACCGCTTCATCGAGGGCCAGGTGAAGCCGCGCCAGGCCGCCAAGGAAATCTACGAACAGGCCAAGGCCGAGGGCAAGAAGGCAGCGCTTCTCGAACAGCAGCGCCCGAACATCTTCACCAACCAGGTCGCCAATATCGGCCCGGGCGAAACGGTGGTGGTGCAGATCGAGTACCAGAGCGCGGTGCGCCAGTCGAACGGCCTCTATTCTCTCCGTTTCCCGATGGTCGTGGCGCCGCGCTACAATCCGCAGCCGATCGTCCAGACCGTCGATCTCGACAGCCGCACCGGCTACGCCGTCAGCGATCCGGTCCCGGATCGCGAGAAGATCGAAGCGCCGGTCCTCGACCCCAAGGAAAACGCCAGGATCAACCCCGTCACGCTGACCGTGAACCTCAAGGCCGGTTTTCCGCTCGGCGAAGTGAAATCCGGCTATCACGCGGTCGATATCGCCAGCCTCGACGATCTCAGCCGTCGGCTGACGCTGAAGGGCGACAGCGTGCCTGCGGACCGCGACTTCGAGCTCACCTGGAAGGCGATCGAGGGCAAAAGCCCCTATGCCGGCCTGTTCCGCGAGACGGTCGGCGGCAAGACCTATCTGCTTTCCTTCGTCACCCCGCCGGCCGCCGCAAGCGAGGCCGACGCCAAGCCGGTCAAGCGCGAGATCGTTTTCGTCATCGACAATTCCGGCTCCATGGCCGGCCCCTCGATGGAGCAGGCCAAGGAGAGCCTGGCGCTGGCGATCTCCAGGCTGAAGCCCGAGGACCGCTTCAACGTCATCCGCTTCGACGACACCATGTCGGTGCACTTCCCCGAACTGGTCGAAGCGACGCCGGAAAAGCGGGAGGATGCGATCGCCTATGTGCGCGGCCTGACGGCCGATGGCGGCACCGAGATGTTGCCGGCGCTGGAAGCGGCCCTTCGCACGCAAGGACCGGTTGAGGCCGGCGCCCTTCGCCAGGTGGTCTTCCTGACCGATGGCGCGATCGGCAACGAGACGCAGCTTTTCGACGAGATCCAGAAGAACCGCGGCGACGCCCGCGTCTTCACTGTCGGCATCGGCTCGGCCCCGAACAGCCACTTCATGACCAAGGCCGCCGAATATGGCCGCGGCACCTTTACGCTGATCGGCTCGGAGAGCGAAGTCGCCGCGCGCATGGGCGAACTCTTCACCAAGCTCGAAAGCCCCGCCATGACGGATATCTTGGCCGCCTTCGAGGGGGCATCGGCCGGCGACATCACACCCAACCCGATGCCCGATCTTTATCGCGGCGAGCCCGTGGTGCTGACGGCCGAGCTCGATGGCACCGCCCCCGAAGGCAAGCTGCAGATCCTCGGCAAGGCCGGCGACCAGCCCTGGCGGGTGGAGATGGATATCGCCAAGGCTTCGACCGGCGAAGGCATCGCCAAGCTCTGGGCCCGCCGCAAGATCGACGACCTCGAAGCGAGCGCATCGACGATCGCCGACCCGGCGACGCTCGACAAGCGGATCGAGACGGTGGCGCTCGCCCACCATCTCGTCTCCCGCGTTACCAGCCTCGTTGCCGTTGACGCGACGCCGTCGCGGCCCAGCAGCGAGAACCTCAGCGAAACGAAGCTGCCGCTCAATCTCCCCACCGGCTGGGACTTCGGCAAGGTCTTCGGCGAAGCCCCTGCCGAGATCGTCCCCGGCAAGGTCGACGAACGCGCCGCGCTCGAAAGCCGAGCCAAGCTTGCGATGGTGACGGCCGACCGGATGCTCGCCGCACCGACGGCGCGGGCGGCCGGTCTGATCGCTGAAGCCAACAACCAGGTGTCCCTGCCACAGACGGCAACGGAAGCCGACAAGCAGATCCTGATCGGCCTGATGCTGCTTGCCTTCGCGCTTCTTGCCGGCACGACCTTCGTCTTCTGGCGCGCGCCGATCGCCGCCGTCGTGCTTGCCGGAGTGCGCCGCCGTGGCCGCTGACAAGGATCAGTCCGCGCCACGGCCGGGCTTTCTCGCCCGCCTCTCGGCGGTCGAAACGATCGTGCTCGCGGTCATCGCGCTCATTGCCCTTGCCGGTCTGCTTCTGATCGGTAAGGGCTTCTACATGAAGGCCAAGGCTGAGGTCTCGCAGGTGCTGTTGAAGCGCACCTTCGAGGCGCAGCTTCATGGCAGCCCTGATGGTAAGCCCTGGCCTTGGGCCGATTTCCAGACGGCCGCCGAAATCTCGGCGCCACGGATCAACCGCTCGGCGATCGTTCTGGAAGGCGCAAGCGGCGAAGCGCTTGCCTTCGGGCCCGCCTGGCTGACGACGACGCCGCGCCCCGGCGACGAGGGTACCTCGGTCATCGCCGCCCATCGCGACACGCATTTTCGCTGGCTGAAGGACGTCAACCCTGGCGACCTCCTGGTGCTGACGCGCAAGGATGGCCGTCGCTTCCTGTTTCGGGCCGGCGAAAGCCGCGTTGCCCGCTGGGATGAAAGCGGCATCAACGCGTCCGCCAGCGGCCACCACCTGGCGCTCGCCACCTGCTGGCCCTTCGATGCGATCGAGCAGGGACCGATGCGCTACATCGTCGACGCCGAACTCATCGGCGAACAGCGCCCGGTGCAGCTGACGACGGGCTCGATCTCCAAATAAACCGCTTTTGATCGGATGTGACTTGAACCGCTCCCTCGATCGCCCCAGCTTGCCCCTTGGACGAGTCTGTGTAGGAGAAGCGGAATGGGGCAAACGGGCGCTGGAACATCGGGATGGGCTGGCAAGCGGCCGAGTGCGGTCTCCATCCTGGCCCTCTCCGTTGCACTGGCAGCTTTCGCACCTGCGAGCGCACGCGCACAGGATGCCCGCGAGTTCCCGAGCGAGAACGGCACCCTGCGCGTCGAGACGCTCGCGACCGGGCTCGAACACCCCTGGTCGGTCGAGGCACTCCCCGATGGCGGCCTGATTATCAGCGAACGTCCGGGTCGGCTTAGGATCCTGCGCGACGGCAAGCTCTCGAAGCCGCTGACGGGCGTGCCAGAGGTCGCCGAGCGTGGCCAGGGCGGCCTGCTCGACATCGCGCTCGATCCCCGTTTCGCCCAAAACCGGACGCTCTACCTGACGATGGCCGCCAATGGCAAAGGCGGCTACGGCACTGCCGTCGTCCGGGCGAAACTCGCCGCAGACGGAACCGGCCTTACCGACGTCAAGGAACTCTTCCGGATGAGCAAGTTCACCGGCAAGGGCCAGCATTTCGGCTCGCGCATCGCCATTGCGCCCGATGGCAGCCTGTTCTTCGGCATCGGCGACCGCGGCGAAGGTGAACGGGCGCAGGACCCGCGCGATCATGCCGGCGCCATCCTGCACATCAATGCCGACGGCAGCATTCCCGGATCGAACCCCTATCGCGGCGGCACCGGCGGCCTGCCGGAGATCTGGTCGAAGGGCCACCGCAATCCGCAAGGCATCGCCTTCGACCCGAAAGACGGCACGTTGCTGACCGTCGAGCACGGCGCGCGCGGTGGCGACGAGATCAACAATCCGAAGGCCGGCCACAATTACGGCTGGCCTGTCATTACCTACGGCAAGGATTATTCCGGCGCCGAGATCGGCGAAGGCACGTCGAAAGAGGGCCTCGACCAGCCGCTCTTCTATTGGGATCCCTCGATCGCGCCGGGCGCGCTTGCCGTCTATCGCGGCAAGATGTTTCCCGAATGGGACGGCGACCTTCTGGTGGCGGCGCTGAAGTACCAGTTGCTCGCTCGGCTCGAACGCGACGACAGCGGCGCGATCGGCTCCGAGGAGCGGTTGTTCGATGGCGAATTCGGCCGCATCCGCGACGTCGTCGTGGCACCCGACGGCGCCTTGCTGATGGTAACGGACGAGGAAGACGGCGCCGTGCTCAGGGTCTCCAAGGCCGCAGCGCAATAGGCGGCGTCCGCCACCGGCTCACGACAGCCGGTCGCGCAGTTGGCGCCGGAACATGAATTTCAGCCCGGACCAGACCGCGTCGACCGCGCAAACCTTCACATCCACCAGGCCGAGCGGCGCGCGCAACACGTCCTCCGTCAGTGTCGTCGGCCGTTTCGACGCCTTCTTCGGCCAGGAGATCCACAGCATGCCGTCCGGCTTCAACCTCGCAGCCAGCTTCGGGGCCAGCGCTTCCAAAGCCGATCGCTCCGTTTCGAACACATGCGCATAATCGATGTCGCGCGCGGCCACCGCGCCGATCTCGGTGTCGCACCTCCGAAAGCCGGGAAAACCGCTGATCGCATCGAGCCCGGCTGGCACCCCGAGAAGCAGGGCTTCCTGCCCGTCCTTCAGCCCCAGCTTGCGCCCGAACGGCGTGCCGGAATAGCCGGCATCGCTCATGGCCGCCGATCTCCGATGGGTGATTGGAGTTGAGCCCCCTCCTCGGCGCCCTCTCCTGGCGCCGTGTCTCCGGCCGTTTTCATCGACGACAACTCCGCCCGACCTTGGCGACGATGAGCCTTGCCCGGCGAAAACGCAACTGCTAGACGCGCATGTCCGAGGAGAGAACGACATGACGCGCATTCAGGCCAATCTGCTGCTTTTGATTTCAGGCGCCATCTGGGGCGCCGGCTTCGTTGCACAGTCGACGGCCATGGATAAGATCAGCCCGCTGTGGTTCATCTCGCTGCGTTTCGCAATCGCGACACTGGTCGCCATGCCGCTCGCCATCATGGAAACGAAACGCGCGGCCGAGCCGATCAAGCTGACGACCGTGCGCAATTTCATCTTCATCGGCTTGGCGCTCTTTGCCGGCGCCGTGACACAGCAATTCGGCCTGCTTGACACCAGCGTCACCAATTCCGGCTTCCTCACCGGTCTCTACGTCGTCTTCGTCCCGGTCCTGACGGTGGTCTTCCTGCGCCGCAAGCCGCATTGGGTGATCTGGCCGGGGGCGCTGATGGCGCTGTTCGGCATTTTCCTCCTGAGCGGCGGCACGCTGTCGACGCTGACGGGCGGCGACTATCTGACCGTTGTCTGCGCCCTGTTCTGGGCGGTGCAACTGCTGCTCATCGGCCTGTTCGCGCCGAGCAGCGGCCGGCCGATGCTGTTGTCGATGACGCAGTTTGCCGTCTGCGCCGTGCTCGGCTTCGTCCTCGCCGTGACGACCGAACCGCTGAGCTTTGCCGCCATCGAGGGCGCGCTCTTCGAAATCCTCTATGCCGGCGTCTTTTCGAGCGGCCTCGCCTTCATTCTCCAGGTCGTCGGGCAGCGCTACACCACGGCGCCGCAGGCTGCGATCTTCCTGTCGAGCGAGGCGCTCTTTGCTGCCCTCTTCGGCGTTGTCCTGCTTGGCGAGGTCATCACCCCGATCGGCTATGCCGGCTGCGCCATCATCTTTGCCGCCATGCTGACGGTCGAGATCGTGCCGGAACTGACGAAGGGCCGCCGCGCCGCAGCCGCTGCCTGAGGGCGCCTCAAGGAACTATAAGCACCCACCTCCAAGACGCTGAACTGAGGCTTTACTTGCTATTGCTCAGGGCAACAGGCCCGTTGCTTCGCAACGAAGGCGTGGCTTCGCCGTGCGTTTTCGCCCCGAAACGGTAGTTGTCGATTTTCTGCAAGAAATCTACGTAAGAAACCGCCGACATGAGAAGCCTCAAACATATCAGGGAGTTGCCGACGGCATGCTTGATAAGCGATTGGCCCGCTCTGCCAGCGCTGCACCGGAAATCAGCGAAAACCACTCAATTTTGCAGCAATTGTTTTCAAAAAGCTGTGATTTCAACAGCTTGCGATATATTTTGCGCAGCGCCCCGCAAAGCCGCAAATGACCGATTTTTGAGCAATGACAAGACGCAATACCAATCCCGAAAAGTTTTGCTTGCCAATTCAAAATAAACCCATCAATCTTACTTCCGTTCGGGCAATCTGCGAACACGGGAAGATCTTGAAATAAAAGCGGGCCGGAGACGCAAAAACTCCGGGCGGCCAGACCGATGGGAAGCAGCGATGCGACCTTTCCTATGGCTGGCTGCGGTAACCAGGACCCTTTCCTCAAACGTCGAGACCTGCCTGCCAACGCCCATTCGGGCAAAACTGCAATGCTGCCCGTCCGTCAAACGGGTGGAGAGAAAAGGACCTGACGCATGGCCGAAACTGGCACTGTAAAATTCTTCAACACCGACAAGGGCTTTGGTTTCATCAAGCCTGACAACGGTGGTGCAGATATCTTCGTACACATTTCCGCAGTCCAGGCTTCCGGCCTGACCGGTCTGACGGAAAACCAGAAGGTAAGCTTCGACACCGAACCGGATCGCCGCGGCAAAGGCCCGAAGGCGGTCAACCTGCAGATCTCCGGCTAACGCCGTTTTCTGCTGACAGATTCCAAGTTGAAGCCCGGCATTCTTGCCGGGTTTTTTTGTTCAGGCTCGGTTCAGTTTGGCCGCGTTAACCTTCCTGCATCATGAAGACCGGGTTGATCCGGTCCATGCGAAGGATTGAAGCCAAATGAACAAGTTCATCAAAGCCGCCGTTCTCTCGATCGCCGCAGCCGCTATGGTCATCCCGACCTTTGGCGCCGCCGAGGCAGGCGGCCGGCATCACCACAACAATGACGACGCATGGGCAGCCGGTGCAGCAGGTCTCGTTGCCGGCGCTCTGATCGGCGGCGCGATCGCTTCGCAGCCGCGTTACAACGGCGGCTACAACGAGCGCGTCTACATCGATCCGGAACCGGAATACGATTACTACGAGCCGCGTCCGGTCTATCGCCCTCGCCCGGTCTACCAGGCACGCCCTGTCGTCGTCGACAGCTACGGCGGCGGTTACCGCTCGCTCGAGCCCTGGACCCCGTCCTGGTACCGTTACTGCGCCCAGCGCTATCGTTCGTTCAACCCGGATAGCGGCACCTTCCGCGGCTACGACGGTCGCAGCTACTTCTGCACCGCCGGCTGATCAGCACGGCGCAAGAATCGAAAAGCCCATGTCTTGATCGAGACATGGGCTTTTTTTCATGCACGTGTGCGGGGGCTCAGAGCCCGCGCAGATAGGGATTGGTGCGGCGTTCCTCGCCGATCTGGCCGCCCGGGCCATGGCCACAGATGAAGCCGACGCTATCGCCGAGCGGCAGGATCTTGTCGCGGATCGAATCGAGCAATTGCTGGTGATTGCCGCCGGGCAGGTCGGTGCGGCCGATCGAACCATGAAAAAGCACGTCGCCGACATGGGCGAAGTTCTGTGCCCGGTTGAAATAGACCACGTGGCCCGGCGCATGGCCCGGGCAATGCAGGACTTCGAAGACATGGTCGCCGAAGGAGACGGTGTCGCCCTCTTCGAGCCAGCGATCGGGAATGACGTTCTGGACCTTCATCGCCAGCCCGAAGCGCTCCGCCTGGCTCTCCAGCCTTTCGAGCAGCGGCAGGTCGTCCTTGTGCGGACCGATGATTTCGAGCCCGAGCGCGTCCTTCAGTTCCTTGGCGCCGCCGGCATGGTCGATATGGCCGTGGGTGATCCAGATCGCCTTCAGCGTGATGCCGTTTTCACGGACGGTCTGCAGGATGAGATCGACATCGCCGCCCGGATCGACGATCACGCCTTCCTTGGTCTCGCTGTCGAACAGCACGGTGCAGTTCTGCTCGAAATGGGTAACCGGGATGATGCCCGCCTGTAACATGCGCGTCTGCCTCTCGAGAGCATGTCGCGCAAAAGTGTGTGAGCGGTATTGCGATAACGACATGCGATAAATCAGGAACCTAAAGCGTAGGAAGCGGATCTGGAAGATCGCAACGCTCTTTGGGATCTCGTCATCTTCCTATAGCGGCAATTGACGGCGGTGACAGCGCCAATCAGCGAAGCGAGGCAATTTGCGGCGCGGACAGCTGGGGCGCCGGCCATTGCACGGTGGTCATCAGCAGCGCCGAAATCGCGATCTCGGCAGCGACGACGATCCGCACCACCGGCTTGAGGCTGCGCGCGGCGACGTTGGTCTGATCCAGCTGAGCATTCTGCATTTTGTCCCCTCTCCCGTTGCCTGTTCTCCTGGCGTGTCCTGCCCTCGGCGACGGCTGGAGAATGTCACAGCGTCATATTTCGTGACGTTCCCGGGGGAACATCCGCGCGCTTGCCGGCGTTTGGCCCTCGTCAATATAAGGAGAAACACAATGGTGAAGCTTACCCGCCCCCTGTTGCGAGCCGCTGCGGCCGCGGGTTTGGTGTTGGCGATCGGTACCCCGTCCGCCTTTGCAGCCATGACCGCGACCACGGTGACGGACCTGAATATCCGCACGGGTCCGGGCCCTCAATATCCGACAGTCGGCCTTGCGGCCCGCGGCAGCACCGCGGTTATCGACGGCTGCGTCGAAGGCAGCAAGTGGTGCCGCATCGATGTCGGCGGCGTGCGCGGCTGGGTCTACGCCCAGTATTTGACGACGGATCTTGGCGGCTCGGCCGTCGTGGTCCAGGAGCGTCGTGCCGACCTCGCCATTCCCGCGGTCACCTATGAAGTGCAGCCCAATGACCCCGTGATCGTCAGCAGCGGCGACGAATTGATCGGCCCGGTCGAACAGATCGACCCGATCGTGCCGCCGGACAACGTGCGGACCTACGTCACGTCCAACCCCGGCGAGACCGTCTATCTCGATGGCGAAGTCGTCGTCGGTGCCGAACTGCCGCAGACCGTGGCCGTTCACCGCGTGCCCGATTACAGCTACGACTATGTCAGCATCAACGGCCAGCCCGTTCTGGTCGAGCCGGCAACGCGACGCATCGTCTACGTCTACCGCTAACAACCGAGACCTCCGGCAGCCATTCGGTTGCCGGAGCACCCCTGATCGCCTGAACTACCCTCCCTCGCCCTCCCGACGGCACGAATCATCCGCGGCAAGGCCAATGCCTGCAGCCGCCCCCGCCGCCGGCCTCATTTTCCCGCTTTGCCTGTAAGATTATGCGGTTGCCTAAAATCGAGCCATTTCAATTGGCTACGAAGCAGTCGCGGGAACGTCATTTCACTCAAATTGACAATAAACCAGAATAGGCTTCAACCTATTGATGCCGGATCATCGGCTTTTAGTGGCGCGTCCACGACGAGCCACGACACGGAGGGATCAATGGAAGCATTAATGCCTATCATTACCCAATTGATCGCGGGGGCGGCCGGCGGCAACGCGGCCAGCGCAGTGTTGAAGCAGCAGGCATTCGGTATCGTCGCACGCACCATCGTCGGCGCGATCGGAGGCCTCGGCGGCGGGTTCCTCATTCAGATGCTCGGCGGAGAAGCAGCCGCGACCGGTCTTGCCATGCAAGCCATCGGCGGCCTTGTCGGCGGCGGCGTGCTGAGCGGAATCGTCGGGCAGTTCTTGGGGAAGACCGCCTAACTCTGCGATCATATCCGTAGCAAGACAAAAGGCGGCCCCGGGGGCCGCCTTTTCTGCATTCGAGAGTATCGCGGGTGCCGTTACTCGGCCGCCGCGGCAATCGGATAGACTTCCTTCATGTAGTCGTTCATCAGCGTTTCGCAGATCGTTGCAGGCGTGAAGCGATAGGGGCCGATTTCGGAAACCGGCGTTACCTCCGCGGCCGAGCCGGTGAGGAAGCATTCGCTGAAACCGGACAGTTCCTCCGGCATGATCGCCCGCTCGACAACTTCATAGCCGCGGCGTTTGGCAAGCTCGATCACGGTGCGGCGGGTGATGCCGTCGAGGAAGCAATCCGGCACCGGCGTGTGGATGACGCCGTCCTTGACGAAGAAGATGTTGGCGCCGGTCGCCTCGGCCACGCGGCCGCGATAGTCAAGCATCATCGCATCCGCATAGCCCTTGGCCTCGGCCGCGTGCTTGGAGATGGTGCAGATCATGTAGAGACCGGCGGCCTTCGACTTCGAAGGTGCTGTCTGCGGATCCGGGCGGCGATATTCTGCGATATCGAGCCGGATGCCCTTGAGCTTTTCGGCCGGGTTGAAGTAGCTGCCCCACTGCCAAATGGCGATGGCAACGTTGATGCGGTTGTTCTGTGCCGAAACGCCCATCATTTCGCTGCCGCGCCAGGCGATCGGCCGCACATAGGCTTCGGAGAAGCCCTGGCGCTTCAGGAGCTCGACGCTGGCGGCATCCAGTTCCTCCACCGAATAGGGGATCTTGAAGCCGAGGATTTCGGCGGACTGATGAAGGCGCTGGTTGTGCTCGGTCAGCTTGAAGATGCGCCCACCATAGGCGCGCTCGCCCTCAAAGACCGCGCTGGCATAGTGCAGGCCGTGGGTCAGCACGTGTACCTTGGCGTCCTTCCACGCGACGAACTCGCCGTTGAACCAGATCTGTCCGTCCAACTGATCAAAAGGAACCGCTGCCATGGTGTCATCCTCCGGCGCATGCGCGCCATTCTTAGTTGATTATCGTCCTGCTTTCAGTCTATCGGCAAACTGATTGAGGGAAAATTCAATTTCGTGATTTTGGATTTGCGATCGGAACGGCACGGCATATCCTTTCAGATGTTGCCAACGCCAAATGTCTCGCTTACCGAGCATGGACGCTAACGACACGGTAAAAATATGTCAATAAAGCTGACGTATTTTTCCGAATGTTTCGCAAGTTGCAATCAGGCTGAAAGGAAATGACCGCGTGGCCGGCCAATCCAAAGAGAACACCCGGTATCTGAACGATGCCGCTGCCGATGACGATACGATCGATTTCGAGATCATCGAGCTGCTCTTCTTCGCCTATCGCGACTTCACCTCCGACCCGGACGCGATCCTGGAAAAGAGCGGCTTCGGACGGGCGCACCACCGTGTCGTGCACTTTGTCGACCGCGAGCCGGGCATGACGGTCGCCGACCTCCTGGACACGCTGAAGATTACCAAGCAGAGCCTTGCGCGCGTGCTGAAGCAGCTGATCGATTCCGGCTATATCCGCCAGGAAACCGGCCCTGAGGATCGGCGCCAGCGCATGCTCTATACGACGGAGGAAGGCCAGGCGCTGGCGCGTGCGCTTGCCGAGCCACAGTCCCGCCGCATAGCCGATGCATTGGCAAGAACCGGTCCGGGCGCGCGCGAAACGGTCAAGCGCTTCCTCACCGGTATGAAGAACAACGCCGCAGACTGACGCCCGCCGCAGCGCGGGTCTGGCCTGCAACTTGGGAAGCGTGGAATGACGACAAAAGCGACTGTCTCGGACGATGCGGCTCACCTTCTGGTCGTCGACGACGACCGGCGCATCCGCGATCTGCTCAACCGCTACCTGGTCGAACAGGGTTTTCGCGTGACGACTGCGTCCGATGCGGACGAGGCCCGCCGCAAACTCGTCGGCCTCGACTTCGACCTCCTGATCGTCGACGTGATGATGCCGGGCGAAAGCGGCATTTCGCTCACCCAGAGCCTCCGGCAGATCAAGACCGTGCCGATCCTGATGCTGACGGCGCTGGCGGAATCCAATTCCCGCATCGAGGGTCTCGAGGCCGGCGCCGACGACTATCTGTCGAAGCCCTTCGACCCGCGCGAACTGGTGCTGCGGATCAACAACATCCTGCGCCGCAACCAGCCGGCCCAGGCGCCCAAGGTCGACCAGGTCATCTTCGGCCCCTATACCTTCTCGGTGGTGCGCAAGGAACTCCGGCGCGGCGCCGACCATATCCGGCTGACCGACCGCGAGCAGGAGATCATGACGCTCTTTTCGCAACGCGCAGGCGAAACCATCCCGCGCCACGAACTGATCGGCGACGATGCCGAAGTCGGCGAGCGCACGATCGACGTGCAGATCAACCGCCTGCGGCGCAAGATCGAGGACGACCCGTCCAACCCCGTCTGGCTGCAGACGGTGCGCGGCATCGGCTACCGGCTGAGCGTGGACTGAA
Organism: Ensifer sp. PDNC004; assembly: GCF_016919405.1. Classification (NCBI taxonomy): domain Bacteria; kingdom Pseudomonadati; phylum Pseudomonadota; class Alphaproteobacteria; order Hyphomicrobiales; family Rhizobiaceae; genus Ensifer; species Ensifer sp. PDNC004. The sequence continues at coordinate 4,084,822 of NZ_CP070353.1, read as the reverse complement.
ATGGCAGCCCTTCCGATGAGCGCGGCAGATCATGGCAAGCTTTGACGGCATAGAGCGCGGTGCATCCGGGGCGAACGACAACGCCTGGAGGCGTTTCACCCGCTGGCTGCGCCGTCGCCTGCCCATGGGCCTTTACGCCCGCTCGCTGCTGATCGTCATCATCCCGATGGTGCTCCTGCAGTCGGTGGTCGCCTTCATCTTCATGGAGCGCCACTGGCAGCTGGTGACGCAGCGCCTGTCGGCCGCCGTCACCGGCGACATTGCCGCGATCGTCGATCTCATCGACACCTTCCCCGCCGACCGCGATATCTCCGAGATCATCCGCATCGCCCGCGATCAGCTCGATCTCAGCATCTCCGTGGACCCGCCGGGCGAACTGCCACCGCCGCGCCCCAGCCCCTTCTTCGAAATCCTCGACCAGATCCTCGGCGAAGAGATTTCCAACCAGGTCCGCCGCCCCTTCTGGATCGATACGGTCGGCAACTCCAAGCTGGTCGAGATCCGCATCAAGCTCGACGACGGCCGCATCCTGCGCGTCTACGCCCGGCGCAACCAGGCCTATGCCTCCAACACCCACATCTTCCTCGTCTGGATGGTGGCGGCCTCGCTGGTACTGCTGACGATCGCGGTGCTCTTCCTGCGCGGCCAGATCCGCCCGATCCTGGCCTTGACCAAGGCGGCCGAAAGCTTCGGCAAGGGCCAGAAGATCGACGACTTCGCGCCGCGCGGCGCCGACGAGATCCGCCGCGCCGGCCTCGCCTTCATCCAGATGCGCGAGCGCATCGAACGCCAGATCGAACAGCGCACCGCGATGCTGACCGGCGTCAGCCACGATCTTCGAACCATCCTCACCCGCTTCAAGCTGCAGCTGGCGCTCGCCGGCAACAACCCGGATCTCGAGGGCCTGAACCAGGACGTCGAGGACATGCAGAACATGCTGGAAGGGTACCTCGCCTTCGCCCGCGGCGAGGCGGAGGAAGACGTCGGCCAGCTGAAACTTTCGGACCTGATGACCCGGCTCGCGGCCGAAGCCGAACTGCTCGGCAAGACGCTCACCACCTCCGTCGAGGGGGAAGACGATATCCGCGTCCGGCCAAACGCCTTCACCCGCCTCATCGCCAACATCGCCTCGAACGCCTATCGCTACGCCAACACCGTCAAGATCGATGCGCGCCACAGTGCCAAGTGGCTGACAATCACCATCGACGATGACGGCCCGGGCATTCCCGAGCGCTCGCGCGAGGACGTGTTCAAACCGTTCTTCCGCCTCGACGAAGCGCGCAATCTCGACAGCTCCGGCACCGGCCTTGGTCTGGCGATCGCCCGCGATATCGCCCGCAGCCACGGCGGCAACGTCACGCTGGGCGACAGCCCGCTCGGCGGCCTCAGGGCAACGGTGCGCGTGCCGGCTTGACGTCCCTCCCCGGGCGGGCCACTTCTGGCCGCGAACGGTGGCTGAGGGGAGCGGGCATGGTAGACGCCATCGATTGGGCTGACTGGGAACGACGGGTGGCCGAACTCTGGGCCGCCTTCGATACGATGCATGGCGAAAGCTTTGTCGCCCGCATCGATGCCCTCGCCGCCGAACTGCCGGCGGGACATGCCGTCGGGCTGTTCGAGCGAGCCTCGGCACAGGATTCGACCGGCCATGAGACGAAGGCGGAGCCGCTCTACCGGCAGGCGCTGGAAAACGGCCTTCAGGGAATTCGCCGCCGGCGCGCCACCATCCAGCTCGCCAGCACCCTGCGCAATCTCGGCCGCGCCGACGAAGGCGTCGCCCTGCTCACCGCCGAGCGCGACAAGCCATCGGATGAACTCGACGATGCGGTCGTCGCCTTCCTGGCGCTTTGCCTCGTCGACACCGGCCAGGCGCAACAGGCGGCCGCCCTTGCGCTCGGCAGCCTGTCGCGGCACCTGCCCCGCTACAACCGCTCGCTCAAACGCTACGCCGAGATGCTGATGCCGGAGAGTTGAACCGTCAGCGCTGGTAGATCGAGGTCAGGCCGCGTCGTTCGTTGAAGCGGTGCCAGGCGTCGATGCGGCGCGGATGACGGGCGCGCATGACATCGAGCGGTGCGAGCAGCCGGCCGTCGCGGCCAAGGGCTGCATCGAGGATCTCGATGATGCGGCGGTTCGGCCAGGGCTTGCGCGTGATGGTCAAGAGCGCTTGGAAGGCTTCGTCCTCTCGTCCCGCGCCAAGCTGGTGCGCAATCAGACCATAGGCAAAGGCCGTCGAGCGGCTGACGCCGGCATGGCAATGGACGAGAATGCGGCTCTCAGCATGCTCGGCCGCCGGGCGCATCGCCTCGAAAACCTCAAGCACCAGATCCGGGAAATGCTGGGTGGCTTTAAGGTTTTCCTGGTCGCGCATGCGCACGACCCGGTGGCTGGCGTCCGCAATCACCGGCACGTTGGCATCCGGCAGTTCCGGATCGAGCAGGGACAGCACATGACTTGCGCGCCAGTCGCGCGCGGCATCGGCGGCGCGCCAAAGGCAGGACACCTTGACGCGCTCGGGGATCACTTCGAAAGCAATGTTCATGGGATCACATCAACTTCTTGCCGTTGGGGACCGGCCGTTCGGTGGCAGCCAGCACGATCGCACCGGCCTCGTCTGCAAAGCCCAGCGTCAGCACTTCAGAGCGCACAGGCCCGATCTGGCGTGGCGGAAAATTGACCACACCCAGCACCTGCCGCCCGACGAGATCCTCCGGACGATAATGCACCGTGATTTGCGCTGATGACTTTTTTATGCCGAGTTCCGGGCCGAAATCGATTTTCAGCTTGATGGCCGGCTTGCGCGCTTCCGGAAACGGTTCGGCCTCGACGATGGTGCCCACGCGAATGTCCACGCGCTCGAAATCAGCAAATTCAATAGTTTCAGCCATCGTCATTCCCTATGTGAAATCTTCTCCGACGAGGTGGATTAAAGCATCGGGCGAGATTCCGAAAGCATGGCGTCCCCGGCAGGCTCCCCGCGAAATCTGGCCTCCTCCCACGGGCGGCGCGCAAACTGCTCGGCCAGAAAATCGACGAAAACACGCACACGAGGTGGCAAGAACCGCCGGTGCGGATAGACGATGGTGATCGGCTCCGCCTCGGCATAGTTGCTGTCGGTCAGCAGCGGCACCAGCAATCCCGCCTTGATATCGCCGCCCACAAGCAGTTCGGAAAGGCGCACGATGCCGATGCCCGCGAGCGCAAGCCGTCGGAGCGCTTCGGTGCTGTTGGCCTCGACGGAGCCACGAACACGGATCGCACGCCGGCCGTTGCCATCCTCGAACTCCCAGACATTGAGGCGGCCGCGGGCAGTGATGGCAAGGCAGGCATGCCGCTGCAGGTCGTCGGGCGTCTGCGGCGCGCCGTGCCGTTCGAGATAGGCGGGTGCCGCGCAGATGACCCGGCGGTTCGGGGCGAGCCGCCGGGTCACCAGCGTGCTGTCGTTTTGTTCCGCAACCCGCAGCGCGACATCCGCCTCGCCGTTCATGAGGTCGACGACCGCGTCGCTGAAATCGAGCTCCAGGTCGATCTCCGGAAACCGCGCGATGAAATCAGGCAGCATGGGCACGATCAGGCGGTGACCGAAGGCGCTGGGCAGGCTCACCCGCAGCCGCCCGCGCGGCACCGCCCCCGGCTGGATCGCAACCTCCGCATCTTCCATATCGCCGAGGATGCGGCGGCTCGATTCCGCATAGGCGCTGCCTTCGCTCGTCAGGCTGATGCTGCGCGTCGATCGCTGAAGCAGGCGCACGCCGAGGCGCGCCTCCAGCCGGCCGACGATCTTGCTGACCGCCGATGGCGTCATGCGCAACCGCCGCGCCGCCGCCGAGAAATCGCCCTCCTCGACGACCGCGAGAAACACCGCCATGGCTTCCTGTCGATCCATCTTATCTATTCCATTTCGTCACAGATAAACGGAATTTAACATGGATTATCGTGGCAGGCGACAGACTGTAGCTTGAGCCGGAACTCAGACAGCGAAGCTTGAGGAGTGACGGAAATGGGCAATCAGCGAGACAGTCTGCCGATGAGCTATGCGCTGCATTCCTGGGCGCGGCGTCAACGCGCCATTGCAATCGGCAACCTGTGCCGCCGCGCGATCGGCGCAATCTGGAGAGGTCTCTTCAACCGCCAGCCAAGCCGCGATCATGGGGCTTGCACTGGCGCCTACCCGACGCGAACGTCATAGGCCGGGCGCCTGCCGGCCCCGACATGGCGCCCGCCGCGTTTGATGTTCAGCCTGCGAGTTCTTCCGCGCGCTTGCGCGCCGCAGCGATCGCCTTGTCGAACAGCGGCTGCATGCCGTCGTCGGCCATCAGCACGGACAGTGCCGCGGCGGTCGTGCCGCCGGGCGAGGTCACGTTCTGGCGCAGCCGCGCGGCCTCGTCGGGCGACTGGTGCAACAGTTCGCCAGCCCCCGCGACGGTTTCCCGCGCGAGCCGCATGGCGAGGTCCGCCTCAAGGCCAGCCTTGCGGCCCGCCTCCGCCATGCACTCGACGAGGTAGAAGACATAGGCCGGGCCGCTGCCGGAGACGGCGGTGACGGCATCGATCTCGGCTTCGGTGCGGACCCATTCGACCGGGCCGCTGACCTTCAAGAGATCATGAACCTGAGTGCGCTGCTGATCGCTGACGCGGGCATTGGCAAAGGCGCCGGTGACACCGCGGCCGATCATGGCCGGCGTGTTCGGCATGGCGCGCACCGTGGCGGCGGCACCGAGATGGGTTTCGATGAAGGCCAGCGTCTTGCCGGCGGCAACCGATACGATGACCGTCTCCGGGCCAACGAGCGATTTCAGCGGCGGCAGGACCGCGTCCATCACCTGCGGCTTGACCGCAAGGAAGATAACGCCCGCCTGAACACCCGACGGTGCGGAGGTCGCATGCGTGACGCCGTTGTCGGCGATCAGCTGCGCCATGGCCGGCGGCGGACCGGGATCGACGACGAGAACATCCGCGCCTTTAACACCGCTCTTCAGCCAGCCGGAAAGCATGGCGCCGCCCATATTGCCGGCGCCGACGAGCACGATGGGACCGGAAGCGGCGTTCGTCATGATCAGGCTTCTCCAACCGTTTCGAACAGCACGGCATCGACGGCGCGCTGCGCGTCCATGCCGGACCAGACGACGAATTGAAACGCCTGATAATAGGATTCGCAAGCGTCGAGTGCGCTCGAAAGCAGAACTTCGACCTGCTGGTTGGTGGGCTCGGCACCGCCGGCGAGCAGCAGCGACTGGCGGAAGATCACCACTTCCTCCTGGCGCCACAGATCGAAGTGGCCCATCAGCACCTGCCCATTGATATGGGAGAGCAGACGGATGACTTCGTTGACCCGGCTTTCCGACACCTTGATGTCGAAGGCACAGGCCAGGTGCAGCGCCTCGAATTCCTCCATCCAGGAGAAGGAAACGTGGTAGTCCGCCCACTTGCCTTCGACCGTCATGGCGATTTCGTCTTCGCCGGATCGCTCGAACGACCAGTCGTTATTGGCAGCCACGAACTCGATCATATCGACCGGGTTGGATTGGCGCTCGACTTCCATTTCCAAAAGGCTCATGCATCACCCTGCATAGGTGTGGCACGGGCATGCGTCATCACGCTCACAAGACGCAACGCCGCAAACCCAACACCGATTACAAACACGTATGATTGCTGAACTCACATCCATCCTGGCTGACTTACCCTGCCCGGAGCTTACGTGGTTCGTTTCGAATCATCATTTAAAATCAGTGTATAATGGCGGAGTCAGGCTGCCAGCCCCTCGGTCCAAAAATAGCCGTGAACAATCGCGTCCACGTTGTCATCTGAATGAAGCGGTTGAGCTTAACTGACTCTGCCATAAGGGTTTTTTGGCAGTGTCCACAGGTGGAAAACTTTTCAGGTTTTATTAACCACCCGTCATGCCGTTTCAGACCTGCGCGGCTGATCGACAGCAAAACGCCCGCGGATGAGGTCCGCGGGCGAAGTAAAAACGCTGAAATGCCGTTATTTCAAGGGAATCGCGTTACTTGCCCGTATCGACGAGACGCGCTTCAAGAGCCTCAATACGGGCCAGAAGCGCATCGTTTTCCTCGCGCGCCTTGATGGCCATTTCCTTGACCATCTCGAACTCTTCGCGCTTGACGACGTCGAGCGAATTCAGCGCCCGCTCGGCCTGCGCCCGGAAGGCCGTTTCAACCTCGCGGCGCACGCCCTGGGCGGCGCCCGCAGCATCGGTCATCAGCTTGGCGAAGTCATCCAGCATGCGGTTGGTGCCTGTGCTCATCGTCGCGATCTCCATTTCAGCCATCGCCTCTTTAAAGAGCGATGCGGTCCATGGGTTTCAGGTAGGGTGACCGACCGCCCGATGCAAGAAAAATCACGCGCGTCTTCACGGCCCGCTTCACGACCCTGTGTCCGGGGCGCAAATCGTCGCCCTTGACCGGGGTGCAATCGCTCGCCATGTTCCGCCGAAACAACCGGCCCGGCACGAGAACAATAAATTGGAAACATTAGCGACCCGCCTCGCCATCCTCCCCTTCCCTGAAATCGATCCCGTCATCGTCCAGATCGGGCCGCTTGCCATCCACTGGTATGGGCTCGCCTATGTGGCGGGCATCCTCCTCGGCTGGTTCTACGCCCGGCGCCTGGCAATGAACACCGCGCTCTGGCGCGACGACAAGCCGGCGATCACGCTGCAGCAACTCGACGACTTCCTGCTGTGGGCAGCCGGCGGCATCGTGCTCGGCGGCCGTATCGGCTACATTCTCTTCTACGATCTTGGCTCCGTGCTCGCCAATCCGATCCGCGCGCTGGAAATCTGGAACGGCGGCATGTCGTTCCATGGCGGCTTCCTCGGCACCACGCTCGCGATGATCCTGTTTGCCCGCAAGAACAAGATCGCCATCTGGAGCCTGTTCGACATCGTCGCCGCCGTCGTCCCGATCGGCCTGTTCTTCGGCCGCATCGCCAACTTCATCAACGGCGAGCTCTGGGGTCGCCTGTCGTCGATGCCCTGGGCGATCGTATTCCCGACCGGCGGTCCGTTCGCCCGCCACCCGAGCCAGCTCTACGAGGCCGCCCTCGAGGGCATCGTCCTGCTCGCCGTGCTTGCCTGGTTCATTTACCGTCGCCACGCTTTGAAGTCGCCAGGGCTCGTTACCGGCATCTTCGTGCTCGGCTATGGCCTGAGCCGCATTTTCGTCGAATTCTTCCGCGAACCGGACGCGCAGATCGGCTATCTTGTCGGTGGCTGGCTGACCATGGGCATGCTTTTGTCATTGCCGATGGCGCTCGCCGGCATCTGGGCCATTGCCCGGGCGCGGCGCGCAGCCGCCTGAGAGCGGATGGGGCAAGGGCGTGCCGCTTTTCCGGCCGCCGCCCGGCGAATTGGACGAAGGCATGACGACACCACTTGCGGACAAGATCAAGGCGCTGATCAAGGCCCACGGGCCGATCAGCGTCACCGATTATTTCTCGCTTTGCCTGGCGGATCCGGAGCACGGCTACTACCGCGTGCACGAGCCCTTCGGCAAGGAAGGCGACTTCACCACGGCACCGGAAATCAGCCAGCTCTTCGGCGAGATGATCGGCATCTTCCTCGTCCATGCCTGGCAGCAGCACGGCAAGCCCGAGGGTGCAGTACTTGTCGAAATCGGCCCTGGCCGCGGTACGATGATGGCCGACATGCTGCGTGTCGTGCGCCGTCTCGCCCCCGATCTCTACGCCTCCGCCGGCGTGCATCTCGTCGAGACCAGCGAGCGGCTGCGCAAGGTCCAGTCGGAAACGCTCGCCGCCCATGGCCACAAGGTCGAGTGGCACACGAGCTTCGAGACCCTGCCGCAGGGCTTTCTGCTGCTGGCCGCCAACGAGCTTTTCGACGCCATCCCGATCCGGCAATTCGTGCGCACCGCGCAAGGTTTCCGCGAACGCATGGTCGGGCTCGATGCCGATGACGAACTGACCTTTGCCGTCGGCGTTGCCGGCATCGATCCCGATCTCCTTCCGACGCCGGCCCAAGGTATCGCCGAAGGCACGATCTTCGAGATCGCGCCTGCCCGCGACGCAGTCATGTCGGCCCTGTGCGAACGGCTGAAGGTCAGCGGCGGCACCGCCGTGATCATCGACTACGGCCATATGGCCACCAGCTACGGCGATACGCTGCAGGCCGTGCGCGACCACGAATACGATCCGCCGCTGGCCAGCCCCGGCCGCGCCGATCTCACCAGCCACGTCGATTTCGAGCAGCTCGCCCGCCGCGCCAAGACGGACGACGTGCAGATCAACGGTCTTGCCCACCAGGGTGATTTTCTTGTCGGCCTCGGTCTTCTGGAACGCGCCGCATCCCTTGGCCGCGACAAGGATGCGCTGACGCAGGAAACCATCCGCCAGGACGTCGAGAGGCTTGCCGGCGCAGGCGCCGGAAAGATGGGCGAACTGTTCAAGGTCCTGGCCGTCAGCAGCCCGCCGGTTCCGCTCTCGCCCTTCCGCAAACCGAAGGCCTGAACCGCCACCGGACAGCACCCCTGCCGTTCGGGAATTGACAGCCCTGCCGTCGCGGGTCAACATCGCGGCGGCAAATCAAGAGCCAGTCGTCGGGCCGGAGCGCGCCCCCAAACCCATTGATTTTCCTGATAAAGCAAAGGCGAATATACCAATGCAGCATGACGCCGCGCTCTCTCCTGTGCAAAGCTCGCTCTTCAGCGAGAAGGCCGGACCGGCAATCGCCCATGGTTATTTCACCCGAATCGGCGGCGTTTCCGAAGGGATCTATAGCGGCCTCAATGTCGGGCTCGGCTCCAAGGACGAGCGCGCCCATGTCAACGAGAACCGCGCCCGCGTCGCCCGCTGGTTCGGCGCCGCGCCCGAGCGCTTGGCAACCGTGCACCAGGTCCATTCCCCAGACGCCGTGGTGGTCGACGAAAGCTATGACGGCGCCCGCCCCGAGGCCGATGCGCTGGTGACGGCAACGCCCGGTATCGTGCTCGGCGTGCTCTCGGCCGATTGCGGCCCCATTCTCTTTGCAGATGCCGAAGCCAATGTCATCGGTGCGGCCCATGCCGGCTGGAAGGGCGCGCTCGGCGGCGTGCTCGAAAGCACGATCGACAGGATGGTTTCGCTCGGCGCCCGGCGCGAGCGCATCGTCGCCTGCCTCGGCCCGTCGATCAGCCGCCGCAACTATGAGGTCGGCTCGGAGTTCGTGGATCGCTTCGTCGCGGCGAACGAAAGCTACGCCTCGTTCTTCCGGCCTTCGGAGCGCGACGGCCATGCGATGTTCGACCTGCCGGGGCTGACGATCAAACGCCTGGTCGAAGCAGGCGTTACCGCCGAGATTCTCGACATCTGCACCTATGCCGACGAGGAGCGTTTCTTCTCCTATCGGCGCACGACCCACAGGCAGGAATCGGACTACGGCCGACAGATTTCCGCCATTTGCATACGAGGGACCTGACATGGCGCTTCATTTTGCCCAGGAAGAATATGCAAGCCGTCTTGAGCGGCTGACGGAGAAGATGCGCGAGGAGAAGCTGGACGCGGTGCTGCTTTTCGCCCAGGAGAGCATGTACTGGCTGACGGGCTACGACACCTTCGGCTACTGCTTCTTCCAGACGCTGGTCGTCAAGAAGGACGGCTCGATGGTGCTTTTGACGCGCTCGGCCGACCTGCGCCAGGCCCGTCATACATCGAACATCGAGCGTATCGAGATCTGGGTCGACCGGGCCAATGCCGACCCGACCATGGATCTCAAGAACCTCTTGAGCGAACTCGACCTGCTCGGCTGCCGCATCGGCATCGAATACGACACCCACGGCATGACCGGCCGCGCCGCGCGGCTGATCGACCGGCAGCTACAGACCTTTGGCGAGCTGATCGATGCCTCGCATCTGGTCGGCCGCCTGCGCCTGATCAAGAGCGATGCGGAAATCGCCCATGTCGAAAAGGCCGCAAGCCTTGCCGACGACGCGCTCGATGCCGCCCTGCCGCTCATTTGCCCCGGCGGCAACGAGGCCGACATTCTGGCCGCGATGCAGGGCACGATCCTTGCCGCCGGCGGCGATTATCCGGCCAACGAGTTCATCATCGGCTCCGGCGCCGATGCGCTGCTGTGCCGCTACAAGTCCGGGCGCCGCCTGCTCGACAGCCAGGACCAGCTTACGCTGGAATGGGCCGGCGTCAGCGCCCACTATCATGCAGCGATGATGCGCACCGTCGTCATCGGCGAGCCGACCAACCGCCATCGCGAACTCTACAGCGCCTGCCGCGAAACGATCCAGGCGATCGAGATGGTGCTTCGCCCCGGCAACACCTTCGGCACCGTCTTCGACGTGCACGCCAAGATCATGGACGAGCGTGGCCTTGCCCGCCACCGGCTGAACGCGTGCGGCTATTCGCTCGGAGCCCGCTTCTCCCCCTCCTGGATGGAGCAGCAGATGTTCCACCTCGGCAATCCACAGGAGATCGAGCCGAACATGTCGCTGTTCGTGCACATGATCATCATGGATTCCGACAGCGGCACCGCCATGACCCTCGGCCAGACCTACCTCACCACGGCGGACACGCCGCGTGCGTTGTCGCGTTACGGCCTGGACTTCATTTCTGCTTAGGGAAATCCGCCTAGACTTGCGTTCGTACTGGCAGACGACAGGAGACGTTTCAGGAAACTGCCGCGAAGAAACGGACGGACGGTTTGAACATGCGAAAGCTCACCACGCCCATCGTAGCTCTTGGCCTCGCCATTGCGCTCGCCGGCTGCAACAGCACCGAGATGCTGACGCCACAGGTTGACGTCGGCGGGGGGACCTTCCGCTCGCCGCCGGTGACACAATCCGACCTCGACGCCATGTCCACGCAAACGGCTATGGCGCCGGTGCAGCGCGAACCCGTCAGCCAGACCACCGCCTATTCGCCGCAGCCTGCCCCCTCGAACACGCCGACGGCCTATGCCACCGGCGACGCGACCTATACGGACCCGGCCGGTACCTTCGAGGGACAGGCAAACCGGCTTGCCGCCGGCTCGGCGCCGGTCCAGAACGCGATCGAGAGCCGCCAGGCACCGGTCGAACAGGCGCCAGTCCAGCACACACCCGTCCAGCAGACGGCGGCCGCAGCCGAAGAAATCCAGAGCCAGCCGACCGTCGCCGCGCTGCCGAAGGCGAGCTCGGCCGCAAGCGGCACGATCCGCTTCCTGCCGATCATCGGCGCGCCTGTCCAGGCCGTGACACCGCTTTCCAAACAGCTCGGCGCCGACGCCCGCGCCCGCGGCCTGACGATCAAGGGCTCGGCCGACGCCAGCAGCGAGCATATCCTCAAAGGCTATTTCTCGGCGCTGAAGGATGGCGACAAGACGACCGTCGTTTACGTCTGGGACGTGCTCGATGGCAGCGGCAACCGGCTGCATCGCATCCAGGGACAGGACTCTGTTCCGGGCGGCGGCACGGATTTGTGGAGTGGCGTTCCGGCTACAACCATGCAGGGAATTGCGACGAAAACCATCGACGCGTATCTCGAATGGCGGCAATCTCAAGCCGGTTGACACAAAGTTTTTAGGATATTGGCCTTCGCGGCGCAGCATTCCCCTTGCATTCAAGTTCAGTCTCGCTAAAAAGCGGCCGATCAGCTCTGAACGGCGGCCATCCGCAAAGAATGACCGCGATTGGAATGGCTCTCGGAATCTGCGCGGAAAACACCGCTACCGGAAAGGTACCGGACGGTGACCGCGCCAGCTCAAGGCGGTCCGTCAATGAAGGTTTTCGCAGGTAATTCGAACCGGCTCCTGGCCGAAGCGATCTGCAACTATCTCAACCTGCCTCTCGGCAAAGCGACGGTACGCCGTTTCGCCGATCAGGAAATCTTCGTCGAGATCGGCGAAAACGTACGCGGCGAGGATGTCTTCATCATCCAGTCGACCTCGTTTCCCACCAACGATCACCTGATGGAACTGCTCATCATGATCGACGCGGTGCGCCGCTCGTCCGCTCGCCGCATCACCGCCGTGCTTCCCTATTTCGGCTACGCCCGCCAGGACCGCAAACCCGGTCCGCGCACGCCGATCTCCGCCAAGCTGGTCTCCAACCTGATCACCGAGGCTGGCGCCGACCGCGTGCTGACCCTCGATCTTCATGCCGGCCAGATCCAGGGCTTCTTCGACATTCCGACCGACAACCTCTATGCGATCCCGATCCTGGCGCGCGACGTCAAGGAAAACTACGATCTCAAGAACGTCATGGTCGTTTCGCCTGACGTCGGCGGCGTGGTTCGCGCCCGTGCGCTTGCCAAGCGTCTCGACTGTCTGCTGGCGATCGTCGACAAGCGTCGCGACCGTCCGGGTGAATCCGAAGTCATGAACGTCATCGGTGACGTGAAGGGCAAGGACTGCCTGCTGATCGACGATATCGTCGATTCCGGCGGCACGCTCTGCAACGCGGCCGAAGCGCTCCTGAAGAACGGCGCGACCAGCGTTACCGCCTACATCACCCACGGCGTTCTCTCCGGCGGCGCGGTTGCCCGTGTTACCTCGTCGATGCTCAAGGAACTGGTCATCACAGACTCGATCCAGCCGACGACCGCTGTCCAGTCCGCCCACAACATCCGCGTCATCTCGACCGCGGGCCTGCTCGGCGAAGCCATCAGCCGCACGAGCCAGGAAGAGTCGGTATCGAGCCTTTTCGACTGAGCTCGTCCGGAGCACACGAATTTCTTAGACGCCGGCGCCAAAGCGCCGGCGTTTTTCTTTGCGTAAAGCCGCTACTTCCCGAGTGCCTGCACCAACGGCTGGTCGACGAGGTTGTCGATGAACCAGTTGGGATAGACGGGCACCGGTACCGTCTCGGCATCGAGCGCCGAGATCTCCGCTTCCGTGAGCACCAGATCCGCCGCGCCGAGATTGTCCTTTAGCTGGTGCGGCTTGGAAGCCCCGAGCAGCACACTGGTCACCGCCTTCTTCGAAAGCAGCCAGGCGATCGCCACCTGGGCGACGCTCGCTCCGTGTTCGCCGGCGATGCCGCGCATGCGCTCCACCAGCTTGAAGCCCTGTTCCTTGTCGAAGGGCAGAATGTCGAAGCCGGAATAGCGGTTGTCCGGATCGCCGAGATTGTCGCGAGTGTACTTGCCCGAAAGGAAGCCAGAGGCGAGCGGGCTCCAGACGGTCAGCCCCAGCCCGTAGCGCTGCATCATCGGAATGACGTCACGCTCGACGTCGCGGCCGAGCAGCGAATAGTGCATCTGGCCGTGGGTGAAAGGCGCCAGCCCGTTGGCCTTCTGGATCTCGGCTGCTGCCGCCACCTTCCAGGCCGACCAGTTGGAAAAGCCGATGTAGCGCACCTTGCCCGAACGCACGACCGCATCGAGCGCTGAAAGCGTTTCCTCGAGCGGCGTGTGCGGGTCCTCCTTGTGGACGATGTAGGTGTCGATCCAGTCGGTTCCGAGCCGCTTCAGGCTTTCGTCGACCGACCAGAGAATGTGACGGCGCGACAGACCCGCCTGGCTGAGCGGCGTGGCGGTGCGGAACCCGACCTTGGTGGCGATCACCACCTCGTCGCGGCGGGATTTGAGCGCCGCACCCAGGATCCGTTCCGACTGGCCGGAGGCGTAGGCGTCGGCCGTGTCGAAGAAGTTGATGCCCGCATCGAGCGCCTGCCCGACAAGGGCGCCGGCAGCTTCGGCATCGGTCTTGTAGATCGCGTCGAGGCTGCGGTCGCCGGCGGTAAAGGTCATCGCCCCGAAGGCGAGGCGCGAGACCACCAGGCCGGTATTTCCAAGCGTCGTATATTGCATGTCGATCTCCATCCTCTGCGAGACAGGTTGCGGTTAAACAAACCATGCCAAAGTGGATTGCTGCGAAAAACCGTCACTCTCTTGATAGGCTTGGAAGAATTACTTCATAATCCCCAAATGGCGAACGACCCTTTCAACGGACTGAGAGAATTTCTGGCGGTGGCGGAGGCAAGCAGCTTTACTGCCGCAGCGGCGACGCTCGGCGTTACGCCCAATGCCGTGAGCCAGGCGATCAGGGCGCTCGAAGCCCGCCTCGGCCTCCAGCTCTTCGTGCGCACCACCCGGCGCGTTGCACTCACCGAGGCAGGCCTCGCCTTCCTGAAGCGCGTGCGTCCCGCGGCCGCCGAGATCGCGGATGCCTACGAGTTGCTCGGCGATTTTCGCGACCGGCCGATGGGCAATCTTAGGCTGACCGTGCCGCGCATGGCGATCGCTCTGGTGCTGACGCCGCTCCTGTCGCGCTTTCGCCAGGCCTATCCTGATGTTTCCGTCGAAGTCTCCATCGACGATGCGGCCGTCGATATCACCGAACACGGCTTCGATGCCGGCATGCGCATCGGCGAAGCGGTGGAGCGCGACATGATTGCCGTCCGGTTGACGCCGGATATCACCTGGGCCGTGGTCGGCTCACCCTCCTACTTCGTCAAGCACGGGCGGCCGTCAACGCCCGAGGAACTGACGCGCCACGAAGCCATTCGCTATCGTTATCCGGGATCCGGCACGATCTATCGCTGGGAATTCGAGCGCGATGGGCGCGACGTCTCGGTCGATGCTCCAGGCGCCCTCACGGTCAATGATTTTCAGATGCTCATGGACATGGGCGAGGCCGGCACCGGGCTTGCCTATCTCCCGGATCTTTCGGTGCGGGATGCCGTCACAAGCGGCCGCCTCGAACGGGTGCTTGAAGCCTATCTGCCGACATCGCAGGGTCTCTTCATCTATTTCCCGGCCAAGGCGCAGACGCAGCCGAAGCTGCGGGCCTTCCTCGACCTGGCGGCAAAAGTCATGCGGGAGCGGAAATAGTTCAGCGGCCTATCGTCCGCGGAAAACGACGGCGCAGGCCTCGCCACCGCCAAGGAGGCGCGAGCGTGTCAGGAAACGCCTCTCCCGTCCGTTGTCCAGCGAGAACATGCCGCCCCTACCCGGCACCACGTCGATGATCAGTTGCGTGTGCTTCCAAACCTCGAATTGGCTGGCGCTGATATAGACCGGTACGCCGCCGATCTCGCCGAGCTTCACGTCGTTGTCGCCGACGATGTAGTCATCGGCCGGATAGCACATCGGCGACGAGCCGTCGCAGCAGCCACCGGACTGGTGAAACAGGATATCGGGGTGATCCCGCTGGATTTCGACGATGAAGGCGAGCGCTGCATCGGTCGCCAGCACGCGCGGCTCGTCTCCGTCGGCTCCGGTCAGTTCCGTGGACATTTGCGCGCCTCGCTGTCGATCGCGGTCTATATGGGCCGGCTGAGGCGCGGGTGGAGAGCACGCCTCAGCCGTCGATCAAGCCGGAGGGAAAGGTGGAGAATACCGTCCCTCCGGCTCCTGTTGCCTTCCCCAGGCGGCGGGGAAGGCGGATCCGATCAGAAGAAGCCGAGCGCCTTGGGGCTGTAGCTCACCAGCATGTTCTTGGTCTGCTGGTAGTGGTCGAGCATCATCTTGTGCGTCTCGCGGCCGATGCCTGACTGCTTGTAGCCGCCGAAGGCCGCATGGGCCGGATAGGCATGGTAGCAATTCGTCCAGACGCGACCGGCCTGGATCTCGCGGCCGAAGCGGTAGCATCGGTTGGCGTCGCGGCTCCAGACACCGGCGCCGAGGCCGTAGAGCGTGTCGTTGGCGATCTCCAGCGCTTCTGCCTCGGTCTTGAAGGTGGTGACGGAGACGACGGGCCCGAAGATTTCCTCCTGGAACACGCGCATCTTGTTGTGTCCGCGAAACACCGTCGGCTTGACGTAGAAGCCTTCCGACAGCTCGCCCTCAAGCACGTTGCGGCCGCCGCCGGTCAGCACTTCGGCGCCCTCCTGCTTGCCGATGTCGATATAGGAGAGGATCTTTTCGAGCTGTTCGCTCGACGCCTGCGCGCCGATCATCGTGGCGCTGTCGAGCGGATTGCCCTGGCGGATCGCCTCGACGCGTTTCACCGCCCGCTCCATGAAGCGGTCATAGATGCTCTCCTGAACGAGCGCCCGGCTTGGGCAGGTGCAGACCTCGCCCTGGTTCAGCGCGAACATGGCAAAACCTTCGAGCGCCTTGTCGAAATAGTCGTCGTCTTCGGCGAGCACGTCGGCAAAGAAGATGTTCGGCGACTTGCCGCCGAGTTCCAGCGTCACCGGAATGAGGTTCTGGCTCGCATATTGCATGATCAGACGACCGGTCGTCGTCTCGCCGGTAAAGGCAATCTTGGCGATGCGCGGGCTGGTGGCGAGCGGCTTGCCGGCTTCAAGGCCGAAACCGTTGACAATGTTGAGTACGCCCGCCGGCAAGAGATCGCCGATCAGGTCAGCCCAGACGAGGATCGAGGCCGGCGTCTGCTCCGCCGGCTTCAGCACGACGCAGTTGCCGGCAGCAAGCGCCGGCGCCAGCTTCCAGGCCGCCATCAGGATCGGGAAGTTCCACGGAATGATCTGGCCGACGACACCGAGCGGCTCGTGGAAGTGATAGGCGACGGTGTCGTGGTCGATCTCACCGATCGAACCTTCCTGGGCGCGAATGCAGGACGCGAAGTAGCGGAAATGGTCGATGGCGAGCGGAATGTCGGCGGCCATCGTCTCGCGGATCGGCTTGCCGTTGTCGAAGGTTTCCGCCCGTGCAAGCAGTTCGAGATTGTCCTCCATGCGCCCGGCAATCTTCATCAGGATATTGGAACGCTCGGCGGCCGACGTGCGCCCCCATTTCTCGCGCACCGCATGGGCGGCATCGAGCGCCAGCTCGATATCGGCGGCATCCGAGCGCGCCACCTGGCAAAGCACACCGCCGGTCACCGGCGTCGTATTGTCGAAGTAGCGCCCGGCCACCGGCTCGCGCCACTGGCCACCGATGAAGTTGCCGTATTTCTGCTTGAACGGGCTTTCGACGATCTTCTGATGCAACATGGTCATTCCTCCCTGAGACCCAGCAATGGAGCTGTGAGAGGAAGGTGAAGTTGAATGCCGATCTTCGATAGAGCCGCGCGAGCGGCGGCACGGAGAACTGTTTCAGAATTGAGACAGCTTGGCGCGGGGGACCATGCTGCAACGCAACAAGCAAGAAGCAGAGCCAAGCGTTCGCCCCTCGCAGCGACTGATCAGTTGACCTGGAGCCGCTTCATCTTTCGATAAAGCGTGGCGCGGCTGATGCCGAGCAGATCGGCTGCCATGGAGACATTGCCGTTGGCGCGCGAGAGCACGCGACGGAGCGCCGCGCGCTCTGCATCCGGAAGCTCGCCGGCATCACCCGACGTATCTTCCCGCAGCAGATCGGAGGCCGGAACGCCGGCAGCGATGCGTTTGTCGTCGAGGTCGAGCCATTGCCGGGCCGCGCGGGTTGCGCCGAGCACCAGGTCGTCGCGGTCGACGGCGAGCAGCGCGGGGCCGGCGCGATCGACCGGCACCAGCACGATGCGGGCGCTCGCAAAGGCGCGGCGGAAAAGCCCGGCCTCGATGCGAGCGGCCGCATCGCGCACCGCCTGCGACAACAGCGACATGGTCATTTCGGAGGCGTCCGCGCGGCAGGTGGAGATATCGATGGCCGCAGCCAACCGGCCGAGATGGTCGCGGATCGGCGCCGTGGTGCAGCTGAGGGCAATATTGCTGCTGAGAAAATGCTGGTCGCGCTGGATGACGACGGCACGCTCGTCGGCGATCGCCGTGCCGATACCGTTGGTGCCGACGCTCGCCTCGCTCCAGACCGTTCCCGACCAGAGCCCGAGATCGCGGAAATCGGCATCGTCGCCGACGGCCCCGCGGCGTTCCAGCGCCACCCCCTTGTCGTCGGTCAGAAGCAGGCAGCAGCCGGCCCGGCCGACGGTCGCAAACAGCCGGTCGAGTTCACCGCCCGCCTCCAGGATCAACTCGGCCGACCTCTGCCGTGCAAGCTCGAACTCCGCGCCGGACAGTCGGAGCGGCTGGCGCCCCTCCTCGGGTGCCAGCCCATGCAGCGTCATGCACCGGCGCCATGAAGCCGCGATCGGCGAGCTTGCTGCGGCTGACGGCTGGTGCGCAACCTTGTAGACATAGTCCGAATGTTCCCTGACGGCAGCCATCGGCTTCCTCCCTGAAAGCGTCGTCCGGCGGAATGTCGAGACGGCCGATCTCCCAAGCGGGCCGCATCCACGGGGGCCACTATAGCCGTCGTTTTCCGCGAAGGTCCAGCCAGACGAAGGTTCGAGGCCCGGCACCCGTCAACGAGTTTGATCGGTCGATCACACCGCCGATATCGACAGAGCGCCCGAATGTGCTACGCGAAAGGATCAAATTGCCGCGACTCAACCTCACAACAGCCGGTTGCCGCCATGCTTCGTGACTTTTCGCTCCAGAGCCTGTTCATGGGCCTGCTGATCGCCTTCGTCGGCTTCGCCAGTTCCTTCGCCGTCGTGCTGCACGGGCTGACCGGCGTCGGCGCCAGCGAAGCGCAGGCCGCCTCCGGGCTGATGGCGCTGTCGATTTCCATGGGCCTCTGCGCCATTGTCATCAGTGCCGTGACGCGGCTGCCGGTCAGCATCGCCTGGTCGACACCCGGTGCTGCGCTGCTTGCAAGCGCCGGCGTCGTCAACGGCGGCTTCAACGCGGCGGTTGGCGCCTTTCTCGTCTGCGGCCTGCTCGTCGTGATCGCCGGCCTTTGGAAGCCGCTCGGCCGGTTGGTCTCCTCCATCCCGGCGCCGCTTGCCAATGCGATGCTGGCCGGTGTGCTGCTCAGCCTCTGCTTTGCGCCGGTCAAAGCGATCGCCTTCAATCCGCTTTTCGGCCTGCCGATCCTGCTCGCCTGGGCCCTCGTCGGCAGCATCAACAAGCTCTATGCGGTGCCGGCGGCGCTGATAGCCTTCGTGCTCGTCATCACCTTCGGCGTCGAAATCCCGGCCGGCGCCTTCTCTGCCCTGTCTTCGGCGCTGGTACCGACCGTGGAATTCGTGGTGCCGCAGTTCAATGTCGCGGCCATGATCAGCATCGCCCTGCCGCTCTTCATCGTCACCATGGCCTCGCAGAACATTCCCGGCATCGCCGTTTTGAAGGTCAACGATTATCATCCGGAACCCGGGCCGCTGTTTGCGACGACTGGCGTCTTTTCGATGTTAAGCGCCCCCTTCGGCGGCCATGCGGTCAATCTGGCTGCAATCACCGCCGCCATGTGCGCCGGCGGCGATTCCCATCCTGATCGCAACCGGCGCTACTGGTCGGCGATCAATGCCGGCGCCTTCTACATTCTCTTCGGCCTGCTGGCCGGGGTCGTCACCACTTTCGTCAGCCTTGCACCGTCGGTCCTGATCGAGGCGGTGGCGGGCCTTGCCCTCGTCGGTGCCTTCGCCGGCTCCGCCATGGCCGCCTTTACGGACGCGAAAACCCGCGAGGCCGCGGCGATCACCTTCCTGGTGACGGCCTCCGGCGTCAGCTTCGGCGGTGTTTCCGGCGCCTTCTGGGGTCTGATTGCCGGCGGGCTGATGCTGGCACTCGCACGTTTCACTGGTAAAAAGAGCTGAAGCCGCGGCAAAGCTTGCATTTGCAGGGGATCTCGTCTAAGGAGCGCCCGTCCGCGTAGACACCCTTGGAGGCAACGCGGATGAAGTCCTTGGGGCTTCAGTTCTTCCGCATGGCGGTCGAACTCTCCAGCATTAGACATTAGAAAGGTCTATCCATGAGCCACGCATCCTACGAGCTCAAGGCCGAGACGCGCGAACGGGTTGGTAAGGGGTCCTCCCGTGAACTTCGTCGCAACGGTCTTATCCCGGCTGTCATCTACGGTGACAAGCAGGCCCCCCTTTCCATCGCGCTCTCCACCAAGGAAGTGACGATGAAGATCCACGCCGGCGGTTTCATGACCACCGTTGCAACGATCGACGTCAACGGCGAAAAGATCCGCGTCCTGCCGAAGGACTACCAGCTGGATCCGGTTCGTGACTTCACGATGCATGTCGACTTCCTGCGCGTCTCCAAGGACAGCCAGGTTACCGTTGCAGTTCCGGTTCACTTCGAAAACGAAGAGAAGTCCCCGGGCCTCAAGGCTGGCGGCGTTCTCAACATCGTTCGTCACGACGTCGAACTCAACGTTTCGGCCAATGACATTCCGGAATTCCTGACCGTTGACCTCTCCGGTCTCAAGGTCGGCGACGCCATCCACATCTCCAACATCAAGCTGCCGAAGGGCGCGACCCCGGTTATCACCGACCGCGACTTCACCGTTGCAACGATCGTTGCTCCGGCCGGTGGCGTGAAGGAAGAAGCTGAAGGCGAAGCAGAAGCCTGATTGGCCTCTGGGTGACCGGCGAAAGCCGGTCCCGCCGCACTTCATTGAGAGCCCGTCCCATTCGTTTGGGGCGGGCTTTTTGCATTGGCGATAGCCCTCCGGTGCCCGGATGCATCTATGCCGTGCCCCACGAATTATCATGAAGCGATTTCAGCAACATTTAAGGTTTTGATGATGTTCTTCTGACGGGGAAAATGGGCTTGTCTGAAGAGAATTCTGATATGAGATGGGTGGCAGCTGCTTCTGGGGCGTGCATGCGATGATGCACTCCGTGGAGAACCGGTTTATTGCGATTGTCTGCGGCGCGATGCTCGTCTTCATTGCCCCGCTGCTTGCACTCTTTCTCAGCATCTCGAGCGATCGTATCGCACGCGAGCGCCTGCACAACATCGAACTGTTGATGGCCGCGAGCGCCGAGGCGCTCGGCAAGCCGATCTGGGACTTTGACAGCGACGGCATCAAACACATCGCCCGCTCGCTGATAAACGGCACCGACATCCTCTCCGTCACCATTCGCGACCAGTCCGGCTCCATCCTCGCGCAGCTGCCGATGGGCGGCGTGCAGCCGAGCACCAAGGACCGGGTCCTCATCCTGCCCATTTCCTACCAGTCGGTGGATGGCATGAAGGAGGTCGGACGCATTGAGGTCAGGGTCCCGACGCCGGGTCTGCTGTCGCAGTTCAGCAAGGACGAGCTGGCGATCCTCGCCATCCTGCTCTTTGCGGTCGCGATCGTTTTCGCCGCAGCGCTCGTCGGCAATCGCTTCACGGTGATGCGCCCGTTGATGCGCCTGACCGCCGCGATTGAAGCCACCCGCAGGCTCGGGTCGCGCCACCGCGTCGACTGGACCTCCGACGACGAAATGGGCGCGCTTGCCGCCAACTTCAACGAGATGCAGGACCGCCTCGAGCGTGAAGAGACCGAGCTGAAGAACGCCCACGAGCGCGTCACCGACATCTACAACCTGACGCCGGCGATGCTGTTTTCGCTGGATGTTGACGGGCGCCTGCTCGCCGTCAGCGACTACTGGCTGCTGGCGACCGGGTACAGCCGCGACGACGTCGTCGGGCGCGACTTCGTCGATTTCGTCGATCCGCACTGGCACGAGACCTATCGCAGCCATGCCAAGACGATCGCCGTTGCCGATCACGCGATCCGCGAAGTCACCGTCCCCTTCCGCAAGGCGGACGGCGAGGCGATGACCGTGCTGATCCAGGAGACGAAGGCCACCGGCGAAAGCAGCCTGTCGCTGTCAGTCATGACCGACGTGACCGCGCTGAAGCAGGCGGAAAGCCGCAACCACACCCAGGCGATCACCGATCACCTGACCGGCCTGTTGAACCGCCAGGGCTTCGAGGCCGCGCTCGACGAGGCGATCATCCAGGCCGACCAATGCGCCATGCAGCTCGGCTGCCTGTTCATCGACCTCGACCGCTTCAAGTGGATCAACGACAATTTCGGCCACGCCGCCGGCGACGAAGTGCTGCGCCAGACGGTCGAGCTCATTCAGGCCGCCCTGCCGAATGGCGACATCATGGCCCGGCTCGGCGGCGACGAATTCGCCATCCTGCTTTCCGATCCGAACGCCGCTACTCTGGCGGCCGAAATCGCCGAGCGCATCGTAACCGCCTTGCACGAACCCATGGCGATCGCCGGCAACGAGCTTTTCGTCAGCGCCAGCGTCGGCATCGCCGTCTACCCGACCCATGCGGAAAGCGCCTCCGACCTGCTGCTGAAGGCGGACATGGCGATGTATGCGCGCAAGCACGACGGCAAGAACGGCCTGCAGGTGTTCGACGCCGGCATGCTCGACGCCTCGCGCGAGCGCCATGAGATCGAGCAGTGCATCGAAGCCGGCCTGAAGGACGACCACTTCGAAGCGTGGCTGCAGCCGATCGTCAGCCTCGCCGACGGCCAGATCGCCGGCTTCGAGGCGCTGATGCGCCTCAACCACCCGGAAAAGGGCCTGATGCCGCCCGGCAAGATCATCGGCATCGCCGAAGAAACCGGCATGATTGCCCGCATCGGCGATCAGATCCTCGAAAAGGCGATCCGCCATCTGGCGGCGATCTCCGAGCTCGACGGCACCCAGAACACCTATCTCGCCGTCAACTTCTCGCCGCTGCAGTTCGAGCTGACGCTGCCGCACAAGCTCGCGGCCCTGCTCCTGAAGCACCATATCTCGCCGAGCCGGATCGTCGTCGAGATCACCGAAGCGGTGCTGATGCTCGACAATCCCGAGGTCCACTCGGTGCTGAAGCAGCTCAACGAATTCGGCTGCCGCATCGCTCTCGACGATTTCGGCACCGGCTACTCGTCGCTGAGCTACCTGAACCGTTTCCCGGTCGATATCGTCAAGGTCGACCAGTCCTTCACCCGGTCGCTGAGCTCCGGCACCGCCGACCTCCGTCGCAAGAGCCGCATGCTGATCAAGGGCATCCGCACGATCTCGCACCAGATGGGCTGCACCGTCGTTGCCGAAGGCATCGAGACCAAGGAGCAGTGGCAACTCTTGCGCAAGCTCGGCGTCGATTGCGGCCAGGGCTACCTCTTCAGCCGGCCGATGCCGGTCGACCGGATGCTGACCATGCTCGAAAGCGATTCCGAGGCAAAGGCGGCTTCCGCACCCAGCATGCGGGCATGAGTTCACCCACCTGGTTCCCTGGGGCGCGGGAGGCTTCGGGGACCCAAGGTCGAGCACGAGCCGGGGATAGAAAGAAGGATCCGTCGCAAGGCGGACGCAGAAGAGGAGGAAAAGATGTGAAGGCGCTGATCGCAGCATTTTTCCTGGGCCTTGTAACGACGGCCGAGGCCCAGACGATCAAGTTTGTCACGGAGGAATATCCGCCTTACAACTTTTCGACCGAGGCCGGCCCGAGCGGTGCAGCCGTCGACCAGATCAAGCTCATCATGGAGCGCCTGAAGCAGCCCTATACGATCGAGGTTCTACCCTGGGCGCGGGCTTTCATGCTGGCCGAGACCGATCCCGCCTATTGTGTTTTCACCACCGGCCACGACGCCGAGCGCGACGGAAACTTCCAGTGGGTCGAGCCGCTGCTGATCGACCACATGGTCATGGTCCGGCAGGCCGGATCCGCCATTGCGCCCAAATCGCTGGAGGACGCGCAGCAATATACCGTCGGCACACAGCGCGAGGATTTTTCGGCGTCCTATCTCAAGGAGCACCGCTTCCACAAGATCGATTATGCCGCCAATCTCGATTCCAGCCTGAAAAAGCTGCTCGCCGGCCGGGTCGATCTGTTGATGACGTCCGAGAAGACCTTCGAAAGCATGCGCACCGAAGGCAAACCGGTGGAGGCGGCGCTGGTGCTGGAAGGCAAGCTCTACGGCATCGCCTGCCACCGCGACTTTCCCCGCGATATCGTCGCCACCATGCAATACGAACTCGACCGGCTGATCGGCAACGGCACCCAGGATGTGATCTTCAAGCAATACGGGCTCAAGCCCAATGCCAGCCTGCAGGCGGAGAAATAGGCGTTGACTTCCGGGGGGTGCGGTGTTTTTGGATGGCATCACCCCGAAATCATGAATGCGCAGCACCATGTTGATCATCGTAGGGCTTGGCAATCCAGGTTCGAAATACGCCGCCAACCGGCACAATATCGGCTTCATGGCGGTTGACGTCATTCACCGCCGGCACAGCTTTTCTTCCTGGTCGAAGAAGTTCAAGGCCGAGATCGCCGAAGGCGATATCGGCGGCGAGCGCGTTCTGTTGATGAAACCGCAGACCTACATGAACCTGTCCGGCGAAGCGGTCGGCGAGGCCATGCGCTTCTACAAGCTGCAGCCGAAGGACATCACCGTCATCTATGACGAGCTCGACCTGCCGTCCGCCAAGGCGCGCATCAAGGTCGGCGGCGGCCATGGCGGGCATAACGGCATCAAGTCGATCGATGCCCATTGCGGCAAGGACTACCGGCGCATGCGCCTCGGCATCGGCCATCCCGGCGTCAAGGATCTGGTGCACGCTCATGTGCTTGGCGATTTCGCCAAGGCAGACCAGGCCTGGTTGGTGCCCTTGCTCGACGCCATCGCCGACAATGCCGATATGCTGGTGCGCGGCGAAGACAGCCAGCTCCTGAACAAGATCGCGCTTGCCACCGGCGGCAAGCCGGAGGCGGAAAAGCCTCAAGGCCCGAAGAAGCAGGGCGCGCAATCGCATATCCACCAGGCGCGCAATTCCGCCCAGCCGAAGAAGCTGCCGGCGACCGGCCCGATGGCCGACATGCTGAAGAAGATGTTTGGCTCGAAGAACGACTAGCTGCCCCTAATCGGAAAGCGCCCTAGCTTGTGCAGTCGGAACGGGTCAGATCGACCCGATGGCATAAGTCTGGAGCACGCCCGTGGCCGACGCGGTGATTGACTGGCTTCTCGCATCGGATCCCGCAATCCGCTGGCAGGTAATGCGCGACCTGCTGGACGCTCCAGAGTCTCTGTGGAAAGCCGAAAGGGCCAAGGTGGAGACCGAAGGCTGGGGCGCCAGGCTTCTCTCGCAGCAGGACGATGATGGACAATGGGCGGGAGGCGCCTTCATTCCCGCCGGTTTCGACGAGCACGAGTGGACCGCGCAGGGCCAACCCTGGACGGCAACCTGCTTTTCGCTGTCGCAGCTCCGGGAATTCGGTCTTGACCCTTAGTCTGAACGGGCCCAACGAACCGTCGACCTGATCGGCGCGAATTCCCGCTGGGACGAAGGCGGCCAGCCCTATTGGCAAGGCGAAGTCGAGGAGTGCATCAACGGCCGCACCGTTGCCGACGGCGCCTATTTCGGCGTCGATGTTTCGCCGATCGTCGAGAGGCTCGTCGGCGAGGTCCAGGCCGATGGCGGCTGGAACTGCGAACGGGCAAACGGTTCGCTCCGGTCCTCCTTTGCCACCACCGTCAACGTGCTCGAAGGTCTGCTTGGGTTCGAATGGGCGACCGGTGGCACGCCACAGTCCAAGGCCGCGCGCCGGGCCGGCGAGGACTATCTGCTCAAGCGCCATCTGTTTCGCCGCCTGAGCACGGGCGAAGCCGCCGACAAACGCTTCCTGTGCCTTTGCCACCCGAGCCGCTGGCGCTACGACATCCTGCGGGCGCTCGATTACTTTCGTGCCGCGGCGCTCTTTTGCGATGCGGCACCCGATCCACGACTCAGCGAAGCGATCGACCATCTGCGTTCAAGGCAGCTCGAAAGCGGCGCATGGCCACTCGACTGGCGCCCCGCCGGACGGGTGTGGTTCGACATCGACGACGGGATCGACGCCCCTTCGCGGTGGGTGACGCTGAAGGCTATGCGCGTGCTCAAGTGGTGGGACGCCCACGTGCGGTGAAGGCTGCGCGCCTGAGCGCAACCCGCAGCCATCCATCACCCCGGCCTATGGGCCGCCAGAAAGATCCGCACTGCCTCGGCCGCATGGGCCCGCAGCACTTCCGGCGTCGGAATGGCGCCGTCGCCGAGCAGCATGGCGTCATTGACCGGCCCGCCCATGACCAGCCAGTTGAAGAAGCCGCCGGCGACCTCTGCGTCCCTCACCCGGATGTCGCCCTTCTCGCCATAGCGCCTGAACGCGACCGCCAGCCGCCGGATCGAGCGCATGGGCCCGCGCTCGTGCAGCGCCTCGCCAAGCTGCGGAAAGCGCTCCACTTCGGCGATCACAAGGCGGCGAACCTGCATCAGTCGCGGCGTCATCACGATCGTCAGCAACTGCGTGGCATAGTCGAGCAGGAAGTCCTCGATCGGTTCATCGCCATCGGGGTCGGCCACCTGCTCCTGGAACTCGTCGCCGGCTCCCCCCGTCATGCTGCGCACGACTTCGAGAAACAGCGCCTCCTTGTTGCGGAAGTGGGAATAGACCGTCTGCTTTGACACCTCCGCCGTCGCGGCGATCTCGTCCATGTTGGTGCCGAGAAAGCCGTGCTTGAGGAAGAGATCGCTGGCTGCGGCCACGATCAGTTTGCGGGTGCGCTTCATGCGCGTCTTGGCGCCGTTGCTCAAGCCTGCCCTCCCCCTGCCGTGTCTCGCCAAATCACTCGGCTTGTAGAATAGGCCGGTCGGATTGACAAATCAAACTGGACGGTACAGTCTAGTTAGTGAAGCCGGATCAGGAGATGGCCATGGCCAGACCACAGCGAAGACATCGCATTGCCGCCTGCCGCTGCGGGCTGGTTGCCTTTGAAGCCGTCGGCGAGCCGATCGTCGGCGCCGCCTGCTACTGCACCAGTTGCCGCACCGCCGGCGAGCGCTTCGAGGCCTTGCCGGAGGCGTCGCCGGTCATGGAGGCCGACGGCTCGACGCGCTTTGCGCTCTACCGCAAGGACCGGATCCGCTGCGTGAGAGGCAGCGATCTCCTGCGCGAACACCGGCTGACGCCGGAAGCGCCGACGCGCCGGGTCATCGCCAGCTGCTGCAACGCCGCCATGTTCCTGGAATTCAAGGGCGGCCACTGGCTGAGCGTCTACAATCAGCGTTTTGCCCCGGACGAACAGCCGCCGCTGGAAATGCGCACGATGACGAGGGATCGCAGGGCCGGCGTCGAGTTTGCCGACACGCTGCCGAGCTACAAGACCCATTCGGGCCGCTTCATGTGGCGGCTTTTGACCGCCTGGGCGGCGATGGGATTCAAGGCGCCGAAGATCGACTATGTGAAGGGCGAGGCCAATGGCATCCCAGGCTGAGAAGATCGAGATCGAAAACATCGTCTCGCCCGGCCACAAACATCGCGTCGATCGGGTGAAATACGAGGCGATGCGTGAAGCCCTGCTCGCGGTGCTGCCGCCGTCGTCGCCGGGCCTGAGCGTGGCGGAAGCGAAGGAGCGGCTGCTACCGTTGCTGCCACAGGACCTTTTTCCCGAGGGCGCGAAGGCGGGCTGGTGGCTGAAGGCGGTTCAGCTCGATCTCGAAGCCAAGGGCACGATCGAGCGCGAAGCGAGCAAGCCGCTTCGCCTGCACCGGAAGGCGTGAAACGGGCCGGCCGCCGGGCATCTCTCCGGCCGCCACGCTATTCATGAGGCTTGTTATTCCTCTGGCTCGGTGGTGAAAAGCAGCGGGAAGCCCGCTTCCTTGGCGAGATCGGTTGCTTCCTTGGCCTTGGTTTCGGCGATGTCGCGGGCGCAGACGACCACCACACAGCTCCCCATCTTGTGGGCGGTCATCATCACCCGGTAGCCCGCCTCCTCGCTCATATGGAACACGGCCTTGAGCACGCCGACGACGAACTCGCGCGGCGTGTAATCGTCATTGAGCAGCATGACCTTGTAAAGCTTCGGCCGCTCGAGCTTCGACTTCACCTTCACTTTGACTTTTCTGGCAACCTCGTTGTCACTCATCGGAACCACCCCGTTGATGACAGATTGACCGGCGCTGCCGCGGCCCGCCTTGCGGACAAGGCCGTCTCGGCGCACCGGCCCCGTCGGCGCACTATCCTACCGCCGCAGGTGCCGATCAAGCAAAAGCAGGCGCACGGACGCAGGCGGAAATCAACGCTTTCCCCAATAGCCGACGAACATCGATGCCGCTCCGTCATAGGAGCGGGCTTTTTCCAGCGCCGCCCTTGCCTCTTGCTTGCGCGCCAGCAGCGCGTGAAAGAAGCAATGCACGAAAAGAGGCGCGTCCGCTCCTTCGGGCGAGCCGTCAGGCGCAACGTAGAGGGAAGCCCCTCCCTTTTCGACGAAGGCATCGCCGTAGCTCTTGCGGCCGGTCTCGCAGCAGGTGCTGAGCACGATCTTGCCGTCAAGCCTGGCGTGTTCGGCGATAACGGCTGGCGGCAGGCTGCCCTCGATCAGCATCGATGTGTCGATCTCCTCGATATAGTCGCCAAAGACGAAGCCGTTCTCGTCGCCGTGTCCGGAAATGATCAGGTGCTGGTGAACGAGCTCGCCGCCGGCGAGCAAGGTCAGGAAATCGCCTGGTGTCCCCGGCAGATGCAGGGTGACAACGGCGCCCATGCTTTCGAGCGTCGCGCGGATCAACAGCGCCTCAAGCGTATCGCCGATATCGACGACGGCAACCGGCACGCGCGGAAACATGAACTTCTGGTCGATCAATGCGGAAATCCTCAAAAATGTCCTGGCCGCCGAGCAGATCGACGGAAATCTGAGTGCATATGCGGGCCGAAGAGCACCCGTTCAACGGGCGTGGCCCCTTATTTACCGTGAACAGGGCCTGCGCCCTTGACCGGGGAGCGCCCTTCCCGCATAGCCACGCCAACGGAATTTTAAGATACGGACGAGACCCCATGGGCTTCAAATGCGGTATTGTCGGACTGCCGAACGTCGGCAAGTCCACGCTCTTCAACGCACTCACCAAGACGGCAGCGGCGCAAGCGGCCAACTATCCCTTCTGCACCATCGAGCCGAACACCGGCGAAGTGGCGGTGCCGGACCCGCGCATGCGCAAGCTTGCCGACATCGCCAAGTCGAAGGAAATCATCCCGACGCGCATCTCCTTCGTCGACATCGCCGGCCTGGTGCGCGGCGCGTCGAAGGGTGAAGGCCTCGGCAACCAGTTCCTCGCCAACATCCGCGAAGTGGACGCCGTCGTTCACGTGCTGCGCTGCTTCGAGGATGACGACATCACGCACGTCGAAGGCCGCATCAACCCGGTGGCCGATGCCGAGACGATCGAGACCGAGCTGATGCTCGCCGACCTCGACAGCCTCGAGCGCCGCACCGAGCAGACCCGCAAGCGCGCCGGCGGCAAGGACAAGGACTCCGTCGCCCAGCTGCCGATCATGGAAGCCTCGCTGAAGCTTCTGCAGGATGGCAAGCCGGTTCGCACGATGCTCGCCAAGCTCGACGCCGAAGAACTGCGCATCCTGCAGGGCCTGAACCTTTTGACCGCACACCCGGTTCTCTATGTCTGCAACGTCGCGGAAAGCGATGCGGTCGACGGCAACGAACACACCCGTGCGGTTGCCGAAATGGCAAAGGCGCAAGGCGCCGAGAGCGTTGTCATCTCGGCGGCGATCGAATCCGAAGTGGCCCAGCTGCCGGAAGAAGAATCCAAGGAGTTCCTGAGCGCACTCGGTCTCGAAGAAGCCGGTCTCGACCGCCTGATCCGCGCCGGCTACAAGCTGCTCGACCTCATCACCTATTTCACTGTCGGCCCGAAGGAAACCCGCGCCTGGACGATCCAGCGCGGCACCAAGGCGCCGCAGGCCGCCGGCGTCATCCACACCGACTTCGAGCGTGGCTTCATTCGCGCCAACACGATCGCCTATGAAGACTACATCGCGCTCGGTGGCGAAGTGGGCGCCAAGGAAGCCGGCAAGGCCCGTGACGAAGGCAAGGAATACGTCGTCCAGGACGGCGACGTCATCCACTTCCGCTTCAACACGTAAGACCTGCCGCTCCGATCCCGCACTCAAAGGCGCGGGATCGGAGCGCATCAGAACTTGATACTACGGCGCGGCATGCAACCGCGCCGTTATCGTTTCCGGCAAGAGGTCGATGACCATGCGGCGCAGCCGCTGCCAGAAAATGCCGATGAACAAGACGGTCACCCCGACGACCGCAAGGGCGATGAAGACGTAGCTGTCGAGCGACGCATTGGTCTTGCTCAACACAGTCCAGATCGCACCGCCAAGCGACAACAGTCCCGATGTGACGAAAGCGCGCCGGTCGATGACGAGCCCGACCAGCATGAACACGGCGACGATCACGATTGCGGAAGCGGCCTGATTGAAGCTTGCCTGTCCGTCCCACCATGTTGCGCCGCCATTCGCCAGAAACACCAGGCCCATCAGCGAATAGAGCAGAGCCGGCGCGGCTGCCAGGTGCAGCCAGAAGGCGATGTCCGAACGGGTGGTGAGCCGCTGAGGGTCCGAAACGTCGTAGCGCATGGCGATCGCGAACACGGCCATCGCCCCCACGAACAGGGTCAGCGGAAAGAGCAGGACGTGGTCGGGGTTGGCAACGTCGATACCGAAGACCTTCTGGAAGGCGATGAGCACCGCCACCACGCAGAGCATCGCGATCGACAGCACAAGGCCGGCCAGCGCCAGGGGAACGCGGTAGCGCCAGTAGAACAGCGCCAGCGGGATCGGGAAGGCAGCAACATAGGCCAGGCCGAAGGTCAGGGGGTGCCAGGCATCCCCGTGATCGTCCACGAACCACATCGAGGTCATTGCGACCCAGTGGACGAGCGCGAGCGTCAGCACCACCGAGGGCAGCGCCAGACGCTGGCGCCTCACGAGAATTTCCGCAAGCACGAGAATGACGGGCAGCGTTGCGAGCGGGCCGGTCAGACCCCACAAGCCGATCAGGACCACCACGACGCCGATCGTGATCAGGATATCGTGGAAGCCTCTGATGAAGCGGGGTTGTTCGCTCTCTTCCGCCGCCCGAGCATCGAGCGCGGCGTCGGCCCTATCGGCCGCGGCATCCGATGCCGCCGGACCGAAACGGAAGCCGCGATCGGCGAGATACACTTCGAGATCGCGCACCTGATGCGCGGAGATGATGCCTTTTTCGGCTGCGCCCGCGAGCGCTCTGTTCAGTTCGGTCACGCGCTTTCCTCAGTCAAGACACGAGCGGATGGGACGGATTGTCAGCTGGTTGCATGGACAAGAGTCAAGAGCAACCGGGAAACGTCGCAGGAGGACCCGCGATGTTGCCTATGTCCGCGCAAATCGATTCCGCTTGCGGAAATTATGCAGTAGGTAATGCGGCAACAAATCAGACGGGACAAGGCAAGCATGCTCTACTTCGAGGATTTTTCCGAAGGCCGGCGGTTCGACTACAAGCCGGTCGAGATGAAGCCGCCGGAGATGATCGCGTTTGCCAGCGAATTCGACCAGCAGCCGATGCACCTTGATGAAGAGGCGGGAAAACGCAGCATCCTGGGCGGTCTCGCCGCCTCCGGCTGGCACACCAGCGCCATCGGCATGCGCATGATGCTCGACGCCTTCATGAGCAATTCCACGTCCCAGGGCTCGCCCGGCATCGATTTCATGGACTGGAGGAAGCCGGTCATTGCCGGCGACGTGCTCTCTGGCTTCAGCTTGGTGATCGAAGCGCGCCGTTCGAAGTCTAAACCGGATCTCGGCATCGTCAAGTTCCGCAACGAAATCAACAACCAGGCCGGCGAGCCCGTGGCGGTTTCCGAATGCTCGGTTCTCTTTCGCTGCCGCGACAAGGGCAAAGCCTGATGATGACGATGGAAGAATTCTACGCGGCCAAGAGCCGGACCGTGATCGGCAGTCTGACGTTTACGGCCGACGACATCATCCGTTTTGCCACCGACTTCGACCCCCAACCCTTCCATCTCGACGCGGAAAAGGCGCGGCATTCGCTGTTCGGCGGCCTTTGCGCCTCGGGCTGGCATACCTGCGCGGGGTGGATGCAATGCTTCGTCAAGTTCTGGCGAAACGAGCAGCGGCGGCTTGCGGCCGAAGGCCTGAAGGCGCCGAACCTCGGCCCCTCGCCCGGATTTCGTGACCTGAAATGGCTGAAGCCGGTCTATGCCGACGATACGGTCACCTACTTCGTCACCTTCCTCGAAAGCCGTTCGCTTGCCTCCAAACCCGGCTGGCGGATCAATACGATCCTGTGCGAAGGCGAAAACCAGCACGGCGAGGCGGTGATCCGTTTCGAGAGCAAGGTCATCGAGTTCGTCTGACCGGACCAAACCGGCCAGGCACCATCATTTCTTAAAAGCGCCTTCCGCCGGGTGTAAACTCCCGAGCTACAGGTTGCGCGCCCTCAGCCGCGCCGAAGCGGCTTCAGCGCAAGCGACCATTGCTAGCGGAGGAGCAGCTATGGAAAGAACCCACGCCCGCGAACTGGCGGACGAATATCTGCGTCTTGGCGGTCACCGACGCGTCGTCATCGATGATAACGAGACATCGGTCCGAAGCTGGGAAGACGAGCCGCCGGAAGCCGAAAAATTCTGGCTCACCGAAGTGGAGACGTTGTCGCCGGCAGCCCAGCGCGAAGTGCAATTGATGCTGCGAACGATCAACCGCATGTAGGCCAAAGGAAGGGCGCGGTTCTCCGCACCCATCCCGCGGACCGATCAGTGGCCCTCGAACTCGATAAGCGTGCGGACATTGACGCCGAGCGCTTCAAGCTTCTTGCGCCCGCCGAGTTCAGGCAGGTCGATGACGAAACAGGCGGCGACGATCTCGGCGCCCATCTGCTTCAGAAGCTTGGTGGCCGCTTCCGCCGTGCCGCCGGTCGCGATCAGGTCGTCGACCAGGATCACCTTTTCGCCCGGCCGGATCGCATCCTTGTGCATTTCCATCTCGTCGACGCCGTATTCCAGGCTGTAGGCGATGCGCACGGTGTCGTGCGGCAGCTTGCCCTTCTTGCGGATCGGCACGAAGCCAGAGGAAAGCTGATGCGCGATCGCTCCACCGAGGATGAAACCACGCGCCTCGATACCGGCGATCTTGTCGATCTTGGTGCCGGCATAGGGATGCACCAGTTCGTCGATCGCGCGACGGAAGGCGCGCGGATTGCCGAGCAAGGTGGTGATATCGCGAAACATCACGCCCGGCTTCGGATAGTCAGGAATGTTCCGGATGGCGGCAATCAGTTCCGATTGAACGGTGGAGGTCATGGGCAAAAGGGCCTTTGCGTCTCTTGTTACCGCAAACCCATAACACCAACGGCCTGCTTGTCTATAACGGTTTCTTGTCGCGCGTTCGGCGGGAACAATTGGCCGTGCCGGGGGTTGATGCTACTCTGACCGTGCGGTCGCCCGACCGGCGCGCCGCGCTCTCGCATCAAACTTACACAGGGAAGGAAGCAACCATGCGCCTGTTTGAATGCGGTTCCCTCGTCCCGGGTTGCGAATGGCACACCCGCGCCGACAACGATGCCGAAATCGTGCGCCGCGTCGTCGATCACATGCGCGAAACGCACGGCGAAACCGTGATCCGCGAAAACATGATCGACAACATCAAGGCCCGGATCACCGACGAGTCCAAGGCGGCCTAGCCGTCCGGCCAAGGCGGCTTAAGCCGTCCGGCCAAGGCGGCCTGATCAGGACGGCTGCACCATGGCTTCGAGCCGGGCGACGAGGTTTGCCCGGTCGAGATTGAAGTTACGCTCGATCCAGAGAGTTTCGAGCTCGCCGAGGATCTCGCCCACCCGTGGGCCGGCCGGCACACCGGCCTTCAGCACATCACCGCCGTTCAACGGAAAGCTTGGCCGCTTGAAGGCCTCGGCCCGCGCCAGAAGACGGCGCAGCGAAGCAGTCTCGGACAAGAACGCCGGGTCGCCTTCCGACTTGCGCCGCGCTGTTGAGAGCGCCAGCCGCAGCCGCACGACAATGCCTTCCACCCCATGACGATAGAGCAGCCGATCGAAGGCCGTGTCGACGGTCGTCGCCGGGACCGCAGGCGCCTTCGCCCAGCGGCTGAAAAAAGCGGCTTCCGCCTTCGACACACGCAAACGCTCCGCCAGCGCCTTGAGGCGTTCCTCGTCCGGCGGCACGATCGCGGAAAGGCGCAGAAGCGGATCCGGCTTCCAACCGAAGGCCCGCTCGGCGGCAACGAGTTCGGGGATCGCGTCGATGCCCCATTTCTCGGTTTCCGGCAGGATTTCGGTGAGCACGCCGGCCTGGCGCATCCAGAGCAGCGCGCGGCCGGGATCATCGGCCGAAAGTAGCTTCTTCGTTTCCGCCCAGACCCGCTCGGCCGAAAGCGTTGCAAGCTTCGCGCGCGCGCGGGCACAGGCGCGCAAGCCATCGGCATCCGGCCGGCCGCGGCCGTAATGGGCGAAGAAGCGGAAGAAGCGCAGGATGCGCAGATAGTCTTCGGCGACCCGTTCGCTGGCATCGCCGATAAAGCGCAGCGTGCGCGTTTCGATATCGGCGAGACCGCCGACGTCGTCGAAGACCTCGCCGCGGTCGTTGGCGTAGAGCGCATTGATGGTGAAGTCCCGCCGCTCGGCATCCGCCTTCCAGTCGGTGCCGAAGGCGACTTCGGCGCGACGGCCGTCGGTCGCAACGTCACGGCGCAGCGTCGTCACCTCATAGGGCATGCCGTCGATGACGAGCGTCACCGTACCATGGTCGATGCCGGTCGGCACCACCTTGATGCCGGCCGCCTTCGCCCGCTCGGCAACTTCGTCGGGGTGCCAGGTGGTTGCCATGTCGATATCGCCTGCCGGCAAGCCCATCAGGCTGTTGCGCACCGCGCCGCCGACGACCCGGACTTCGCCGCCATCGACATTGAGCACATCGAAAACGCGACGCAGGGAGGGCGTCGAGAACCAGCCTTCGCCAGCAACCGAGGTCATGCATAAAGCCTTTCATAGAGCATGCGCAGAATTCCGGCGGTGATACCCCAGATGTTGCGGCCGCCATAGGGCATCCGGTAGAAATGCCGTTCCTCGCCCTGCCAGTGGCCGCTGCCGCGGTCGTGGTTGCCGGGGTCCATCAGGAACGACAGCGGCACCTCGAAAACGCTTTCGACCTCTTCCGGGTTGGGCACGAGTTCGAAGCCGGGCTTGACCACCGCCAGCACCGGGGTGATGCGGAAACCGGACATGGCCATGTAGTGCGGCAGCCGGCCGATGGTTTCGACGAAGCGCGGATCAAGGCCGATCTCTTCCTGCGCCTCGCGCAGCGCTGCGACTTCGATCGACCGGTCTTCGGGGTCCACGGCGCCGCCCGGAAAGGCGACCTGGCCGGAATGCTTGCGCAGGCTGGTGGTGCGTTGGGTGAGGATAACCGTAGCATCGTCGCCGTCGTCGACAACCGGCACCAGGACTGCGGCGTCCTTGAGCTTCAGCGTCTCCAGATAGGGCACCATGCCCGGATTGAGCAGGAAGTCGCCGTGCTCGCGCCAGGAGGTCTCGATCGGCCCGCCCATCTGGGTCAGCGCCCGACGACGAAACTCGTCGGCTGAGAAGGGATGCGCATTCATCGGGAGAGCGCTTCCAGCTCGGCCGCCGGCATGATCGGGAAGACCGCGCCGCCCGAGCGCACGCAGAACATCTCGGTGCCGCCGATCGCGACAGTTTCACCGAGCTCGACGATGTCGTACATGACCGGCCGCGACACCAGGGCCTCCAGCCGCCCGCGCACATGGAGGTAAGGCTTCAGCTCGCGGTTCTCGCCATGGATGACGAAGCGCAGCGGATGCTCCGCCCCGGCTTCGACCACGTCACCGACATTTGTGCGGAAGGTCAGGACCTGGCCCTTTTCTCCCTCGGTCACGCTCATCTCCACAGCAACGAAAGGCGCATCGACGATGCGGATGCCGACCTTTTCCACAGGCGTGACGAGATAGGTGCACCCGTCCTCGTCCTTGCGCAAAACGGTGGAAAACAGCCTGACCAAGGGCTGCCGGCCGATCGGCGTGCCCAGATAGAACCAGGTGCCGTCGGCGCGGATCTCCATGTCGATGTCGCCGCAAAACGGCGGATTCCAGCGGTCAACCGGTGGCAGGCCGCGCGCTTTTTCGCCGGTCTGTCCGGCAGCACGCGCAATCAGGGCCGCCAG
Source organism: Ensifer sp. PDNC004 (assembly GCF_016919405.1). Lineage (NCBI taxonomy): Bacteria > Pseudomonadati > Pseudomonadota > Alphaproteobacteria > Hyphomicrobiales > Rhizobiaceae > Ensifer > Ensifer sp. PDNC004. The sequence continues at coordinate 4,049,181 of NZ_CP070353.1, read as the reverse complement.
TCCGGCCGCATCGCCGGTTTGCTGAATTTCGGCTTCTGCCATTGTTCCGTCCCGTTTGACCTCGATTTTGCATCGAGACCTTTGATATCTCACGAGATAGTGCGTCGGCGCCGACTTGTCAGCCGTCCGACAGGGTCTAAATTGGATTTTGGCGACTGAAATCCCGGCTACCGCATGATTCCTTAAATCGGGATCGATCTAAGGACAGGCGTCTTGCGGCGGCTCAATATTACAGCGAGCCTGGCGCGCTCTATGAGGACGCGCGGCGCTGTAGGGGCGATTCGGTTTAACAACGGGCGACCGGGGAGTATGACCATGAGTGTGATGAAGGGCGCGGCTGACGCGATCGACGAGAAGGCGATTGTCGCTGCGGCCGAGAGTGCGCTGGGCGAAATCGCCCGGGTGCGCGCGGAAGTCGGCAAAGTCATCTTCGGCCAGGAAAGCGTCGTCGAACAGACCCTGCTCGCGGTCCTTTCCGGCGGCCATGCCCTGCTCGTCGGCGTTCCGGGCCTTGCCAAGACGAAGCTCGTCGCCACGCTCGGCACCGTGCTCGGACTCGATTCCAGCCGCGTGCAGTTCACGCCCGACCTGATGCCCTCGGATATCCTCGGCTCCGAAGTGATGGACCAGGATGCGGCCGGCCATCGCTCGTTCCGCTTCATTCCCGGCCCGATCTTCACGCAATTGCTGATGGCCGACGAAATCAACCGCGCCTCGCCACGGACCCAGTCGGCGCTGCTGCAGGCCATGCAGGAGTATCACATCACGGTTGCCGGCGCCCGCAAGGACCTGCCGCAACCCTTCCATGTGCTTGCAACGCAGAACCCGCTTGAGCAGGAAGGCACCTATCCCCTGCCCGAGGCGCAGCTCGACCGCTTCCTGATGCAGGTCGACGTCGGCTATCCGGACCTTGCCGCCGAGCGGCAGATCCTGCTCGAAACGACAGGTGTCGGCGAAGCGACGGCCCACCCGGTCATCGATGCCGCCCGGCTGCTGCAGATCCAGAGCCTCATCCGCCAGATGCCGGTCGGCGAGAAGGTGGTCGACGCGATCCTGTCGCTGGTGCGCTCCGCCCGTCCGGGCAACGGCAACGCCGCGACCGACAAGAACGTCGCCTGGGGTCCAGGCCCGCGCGCCGGTCAGGCGCTGATGCTCTGCGCCCGCGCCCGCGCGCTCTATGACGGCCGCCTGGCACCGTCGATCGACGATATCCTGGCGCTTGCCGAGCCCGTATTGCAGCACCGCATGGCGCTGACCTTCGCCGCCCGCGCCGAAGGCATGACCGTGCGCGACGTCGTCGCCGATCTGGTGAAGCAGGCCAGAGGCTGACGCATGGCCACCGTCGGGCACATAGTCTCGCGTACTCCCGCCAGTGAAGTGCTTTCACGCGCGCAGCAGCGCGCCATGCTCGTTCCCGATTGCCTGGTCGAGGCGCGACGGATCGCCAACACCGTGATCTCCGGCTGGCACGGTCGGCGCAAGCGCGGCATCGGCGAGAATTTCTGGCAGTTCCGGCCCTATTCCGACGGCGAAAGCATGTCGCGCATCGACTGGCGGCGTTCTGCCCGTGACGACCATACCTATGTGCGCGACCGCGAATGGGAAGCCGCCCACACCATCTGGCTGTGGGCCGATCTCTCGCCGTCGATGATGTACAAGTCGAAGCTCGGCACCGTGTCCAAGGAGAGCCGCGCGCTGGTGTTGATGCTGGCACTCGCCGAAATCCTTGCGCGCTCGGGCGAGCGCATCGGCTGCCCAGGCATCATGGAGCCTGTTTCCGCGCGCAACGCCGCCGAACGGCTGGCGACTGCCATCATGCTCAGCCCGCTTGCCGAAGGCCTGCCCGAAACCGGAATGATCCGCAGCGCCAGCGACCTCGTGCTGATCGGCGACTTCCTCGATCCTGCCGAAAAGATCATGGACCGCCTCGGCCCGCTGGCCAGGCGCGGCCTGCGCGGCCATGTGGTCGAGATTGCCGATCCGGCCGAAGAAGTGTTCCCCTATTCCGGCCGGACCGAATTCACCGATCCTGAGACCGGCGAGAAGCTGACCGCCGGCCGCGCCGAAGTGCTGCGTGAAGACTATCAGCGCGCCTATATCGGCCGCCGCGACACGCTCGGCGTGACGCTCCGCCATCTCGGCTGGACCTTCACCCCGCACAAGACCGACCGGCCCGCCTCCGAGGCGCTTGTCGCCGTGCACACCTATCTCTCCGGCATGCCGGGACGCGCGACCCACGGAGGCCAGCTATGAGCGGCCTCGCCTTCCTCTTCACCAATCCGGCCATCCTTGCCGCCCTGGTTGCCCTGCCGGTCATCTGGTGGCTGCTGCGCATGACGCCGCCAAGGCCGTCGGCCGAAGTCTTCCCGCCGCTGCGCATCCTCGCCTCGGTGATGAAGCGCGAGGAGACCCCGGCGCAAAGCCCGTGGTGGCTGACGCTGTTGCGCATGCTGATGGCCGCAGCCCTGATCCTTGCGATTGCCGATCCGGTGATCAACCCGCGGCAGAATACGCTTTCGGCGGCCGGTCCGCTCGCGCTCGTCGTCGACAACAGCTGGGTGACAGTCTCCGACTGGAACCAGCGGGTCGAGGCGGCCAGTGCGCTGATCGACGATGCCGAAGCCAAAGAGCTTCCGGTTTCGATCGTCTTTACCACCGACCGCCAGCACGACGCGACGCCGGCCTCCGCCGCCACGGCGCGCGACCGCCTGGCCGCCGCACAGCCGCAGCCGCTGCCGGCCGACCGCGGCCGGGCGCTTGCCGCCATGAAGACCGCATTTGCCGGTACTCCGCCCGGAACCCTCGCCTTCCTCAGCGACGGCATCGAAGCGTCGAATGGCGGAACGATGGAGCAGATCGCGGAACTCGGCGCTGCGAATGTCCGCCGGGTCGAAGGCAATGCGGAAAGCGCCATCGCGCTGACCGCCGCAACCAACGAAAACGACGGAATGCGGGTTACCGCCTCGCGCCTGCCGCTCGGCGAACCACGCGCCTATTACGTGCTCGCCCGTGACATTCGCGGAACCGCCATCGCCGAGGGCGAGCTTCGTTTCGCGACCGGCGCCACCACGGCGGATGCCCTGTTGAAGGCGCCCTTCGAGCTGCGCAACGACTTTACGCGCCTGACGATCGAAGGCCAGGCGACGGCCGGCGCCATCCACCTCTTGGATGACGGCAACCGCCGCCGCCGGGTCGCTCTTCTCAGCGGCGAGGTCCATCAGTCGCAGCCGCTGCTTTCGCCGCTCTATTACATCAAGCGCGCGCTCGAGCCGCATGCCGACCTGATCGAGCCCCGCGAGGAGGCGGTCGGCAAGGCCATCGCCGAGCTCCTGGCGCAAAATCCGTCGATCCTCGTCATGGCCGACGTCGGCCGCCTGCCGGATGAAAGCTACCCCCTGGTCACGCGCTGGCTGGAAAATGGCGGCATGCTGGTGCGCTTCGCCGGTCCGAGGCTCGCCGGCGCTCCCGCCGACGATCCGCTCGTTCCCGTCGTGCTTCGCCAAGGCGAGCGCACGCTCGATGGCGCGCTTTCCTGGTCGGAGCCACAGCCGCTTGCCGACTACCCGCCCACAAGCCCCTTTGCCGGACTGGAGCGCCCGCGTGACGTGCTGGTGAAGCGTCAGGTGCTGGCGCAACCCACGCCCGATCTGACGGAGCGGACCTGGGCCAACCTCGCCGACGGCACGCCGCTGGTTACGACCGCAGAGCGTGGCCGCGGCCGCATCGTGCTCTTCCATGTGAGCGCCGATCCGAACTGGTCGAACCTGCCGATCTCAGGCTCGTTCGTCGACATGCTGCGCCGGTCGATCCAGCTGTCGCGCGCTGGCGGCGTTGCCGGCGATCAGCCAAGCAAGGCCCAGACATTGCCGCCCTACCGCCTGGTAAGCGCCCGCGGCGAACTGACCGGCGATACCGGCAGCGCCCGCCCGCTCGAAATCGCACCCGGCGTCGCGCCCACCGTTTCCGCCGACACACCCCCCGGGCTCTACGGTTCGGAGGAAGGTTTCGTCGCCAACAATCTGCTGCCTGACGGCGGCAAGCTCACCCCGATTACCGGCAATCTCGTCGGGGCACGGGCCGAAGGACTGGAGGGCGCCCGGCCTTTCTCGATCCGACCCTATCTCTTCGGACTGGCGCTAGCGCTTTTCGTCCTCGACACTTTGATCGTGCTCTACATGGCCGGCGGTCTCGCCGGGATGCGCCGGCGCGCAGGCCGCGGCGCCGCGGCCGCGGCACTGGTCGCAACGCTTGGCCTTGCAACGCTCGGCCTTGCCGTCGCTCTCGCCCCGGCGACCGCCCATGCGCAGGACAGCCAGCCGAGCGACGAGCAGACGCTGCAGCGGCTGGACACGACCCATCTCGCCTATGTCATCACCGGCGAGCAGGAGGTCGACCGCCTCTCCGAACAGGGCCTCATCGGCCTCAGCAACTATCTGACCTACCGAACCGCGCTGGAACCGGGCGCACCCGTCGGCGTCGATCTCGAACAGGACGAACTGGCCTTCTATCCGATCATCTACTGGCCGGTTTCGGCCACCGCCCCGATGCCGAGCAGCCGGGTGATGAGCCGGATCGACGCCTATATGCGCAACGGCGGCACCGTGCTCTTCGACACGCGCGACCAGTTCTCGTCGCTGACACCGTCGGATGCCGGCGACAGCCCCAACGTGCAGCGCCTGCAGGCGATGCTGAGCGGGCTCGACATTCCGCCGCTGGAGCCGGTGCCCTCCGATCACGTGCTGACGAAGGCCTTCTACCTGCTTTCGAACTTCCCCGGGCGCTATGCGGAAAGCCAGCTCTGGGTCGAGGCCGCTCCCAATGGTGACGAAGACCGCAGCAATCGCCCCGTGCGCGGCGGCGACGGCGTGACGCCGATCATGATCACCGGCAACGATTTTGCCGGGGCCTGGGCCGTTGATGTCAACGGTGCACCGCTCCTGCCGACGGTGCCGCCGGACGAAATGCAGCGCGAATATGCCTACCGCGCCGGCGTCAACATCATGATGTACATGCTGACGGGCAACTACAAGGCCGATCAGGTTCACGTGCCGGACCTTCTGCAAAGGCTTGGACAGTGAGGGCCGATCGATGACCTATGGCTTTGCTCCGCTGATCCCGTGGATCTACTTCGTCCCGCTGCTTGCAGTCGCGGCGCTGTTCATCGCCTATGGCCTCTGGCAGAAGGTGCGCGGCGCCTGGCTGCGCCTGGCGGCACTCGCAGCTCTGGGGCTTGCGATCGCCAATCCTTCGATTTTCGTGGAACTGCGCGATCCGCTCTCGACCATCGTCGCCGTCGTCGTCGACCGCAGCCAGAGCCAGCAGAACGGCGATCGCACCGCGCAGACCGATCGCGCCGTCGAGGGCCTGAAGGAGCGGCTGTCGGCCATACCGCTGATCGAACCTCGCATCATCGAGGCAAACACCGATCCGGCAGATGTGTCGCCATCGACCAATCTCTTCTCCGCGCTCGCCTCCTCGCTGTCTGACGTTCCGCCGGCGCGCATCGGCGGCGCGATTTTCGTCACCGACGGCCAGATCCATGACGTCCCCGATGTCGGTCGCACGCTCGGCTTCGACGCCCCCGTGCACGGGCTGATCACCGGCAAGCCCGATGAATTCGACCGGCGTGTGGAACTGATCAATCCGCCGCGCTTCGGCATCGTAGGCGAGGAGCAGAAGCTCTCGTTCCGGGTGGTCGACGATGGCGCTGCCCCCGGCGGCAGCGCCGAAGTCACGATCCGCCTCAACGGCAACGAGATCGCCCGCGAGCGGGCCGAACCCGGCACCGACGTGCCCTTCGCCTTCAACGTTCCGCGCGGCGGCAACAACGTGCTCGAATTTGCCGTCGATGCTGTTCCGGGCGAAGTGACGACGGCCAACAACCGCGCGGTCCACGTGCTCGACGGCATCCGCGAGAACCTGCGCGTGCTCTTGGTCTCCGGCGAGCCGCATGCCGGCGAGCGCGCCTGGCGCAACCTTCTAAAGTCCGACGCAGCCGTCGATCTCGTGCATTTCACCATTCTGCGCCCGCAGGAAAAGCAGGACGGCACGCCGATCAACGAGTTGTCGCTGATCGCCTTCCCGACGCGCGAACTCTTCGTCGACAAGATCAACGAGTTCGACCTGATCATTCTCGACCGCTACCAGCACCGCGGCCTGCTGCCGATCCTCTACTACGACAACATCGCGCAATATGTGGAGAACGGCGGCGCGCTGCTGATCGCGGCCGGCCCCGAACATGCCGGCGACGATTCGATTGCAGCGACACCGCTTGAGGCCGTGCTGCCGGCAGCACCCACGGGCGTGATGAACGAAAAGGCCTTTTTCCCCCGCCTGTCGGAGGAAGGAAAGAAGCATCCGGTGACCCGCGGTCTCGAAGGCTCCGACAGCGAGCCGCCGCACTGGGGCCGCTGGTTCCGCACGGTCGACGTCAACCGGCCGCAGGGCCATACGGTCATGGAAGCGGCCGACGGCAAACCGCTGCTGGTGCTTAACCGCGTCGGCAAGGGCCGCGTCGCGATGCTGCTCTCCGACCAGGGCTGGCTCTGGGCGCGCGGCTTCGAAGGCGGCGGCCCGCACGTGTCGCTCTATCGCCGCACCGCCCATTGGCTGATGCAGGAGCCCTCGCTCGAAGAAGAGGCGCTGACGGCACGCGCCCGCGGCCGCACGCTGGAAATCACCCGCCAGACGATCGACGGCGATCCGGGTCCGGTGACCTTGACCTCGCCCTCCGGCGAGAAGCAGGACGTCAAGCTGACCGAACGCCAGCCGGGCCTCTACTCGGCTGAAGTCGCCACCACCGCAACCGGGCTGTTCGAAATGTCGAACGGCGAGCTCACGGCTCTTGCCCATGTCGGCGACCCCAACGCCCCGGAATTCAAGGCGGCGATCTCGACCGAGGACAAGCTGCGTCCCTGGGCGGACAAGACCAAGGGCCTCGTGCGGCGCCTTGCCAGTGCAGATGGAGCACTCGACCTGCCCACGGTTCTGCCGGTCAGGGGCTCGGTGCGTGCAGCAGACGACCAGCGGCTCTCGATCCGCATGACCGACGAGACCGTGTTGAAGGGCGTCAATTCCGTGCCGCTGTTTACCGGCTTCCTTGGTCTTGCGGCACTGCTGCTGCTGATTTCCGCCACCTGGTATCGCGAGGGACGATGAGCGAGCGAACCATGATCGTCAGCGACCTTCGCGAAGCGCCGCATTTCTTCGATGCCGCGGCAGACCGCATCTGGCGCGCCTGGTGGGAGCCGCATGGCTTTCCGCTGGAACACATCACCGGCCTGCTTCAGGAGAGCCTTGCCGCCGATACCGAGCAGCTGTGTCTGGTGGCTCATGCCGGCGACGATTTCGTCGGCACTGCCTCGGTCATCGCCTCCGACCTTGAAGAGCGGCCGGATCTCACCCCCTGGGTCGCTGCCGTCTGGGTCGATCCACAGTTCCGCGGCGCCGGCGTCGGCGGAGACATCGTGCTGCAGGCAGCGCAGGCGGCGCTCGATACGGGCGCCGAAGCCGTGCATCTTTGCGCCCTCTCGGGCAAGCGCGCCTTCTACGAGCGCCTCGGCTGGCAACTCGACGAGACGGATGTCGGCGAGGACCGCCTGGATGTTTTCAGCATGCGCCGTGTCGAGAGGTAAGGACCGATGTTCGTCGTCACCGACGCCGCACCGCCCGAGGCGATCGAAGCCATCGGCAACGGCCTGACCGCCTTCAACGCCGCCGACATCGGCCCGTCGGAGCGCCGCCCCCTCGCCGTCCTGGTCGGTGGCCCGGAGGCCAAGGGAGCGCGCGGCGGCTTGAACGGTTACACCGGCTGGGGCTGGCTGTTCGTGCAGTGGCTGTGGCTGCCGGAAGATCTTCGCGGCCAGGGGCTTGCTGGCAAGCTGTTGCAGGCGGCCGAGGACGAAGCGCGCAAGCGCGGCTGCCACAGCGCCTGGATCGACACCTTCAACCCGCAGGCCCTGCGCGCCTACGAACGCCAGGGCTATGCGGCCTTCGGTGAACTGCCGGATTTCCCGATTGGCCGAACCCGGGTGTTTCTGAAGAAGTCGCTCGTGACGCGATAAGATCCGCGTCAGCCGGCTAGCGGCAAAGCGATCGGCTGCGCCTGCACCAGCTTGTCATCCCGCCAGGCGATGACGCCGGAAAGTCCGGCATGCACGCCCTCGGCCATCGGCACGACAAGCACCCGCGCCGGATCGACCGGCCCCGGAAACTCGAGTGCCGCGTAGCGCACCTTCTCGAAACCGAGCGGCTGATAGTAAGGCGGATCGCCGACGAGGATCACCGCATGCGAGCCCTTCCGCCGTGCCGCCTCGACCGCGATGCGCACCAGTTCCCGGCCGATGCCCTGGTTCTTGTGCGACGGCCGGACGGCGAGCGGCCCGAGCAGATGGCCCTTGATCGAGCCCGCCATGACAGGCGTCATCCGGACCGATGCGATCGTCTCGCCGTTGTCGGCGCAGATGAAGGACATCGACCGGTCATGCGGCCCCTGCTCGCGGATGCGCGCGGCAGCGCGTGCGAACCGGCCGGGGCCGAAAGCTTCTTCGTTGATGATTTCGATGGCTGCGTCGTGGGACGCGTCTTCGGTCAGATAGACGAGATCGTGCTTTTTCATGAGATCGAGAAACCAGGCATGCGAACAGACATAGGGATGGCTTCGCCCGACGAGGGCGTTGGCAGCATCAGCGTCGTCGCAGGTTTCCCGAGAACATCATCTGTGTGGATTCTTCCAGACACGAAAAAAGTTGTGAAATCGCCGATAGCAGAAATTTGCCCTCTGTCAAAGCCTAAAACGCACTGTTCCGATTTCGCTACCTATCGAATGGCGCTGGAAGCGTTATCTATTGAGGCAACGATCACGAAGGAGTTTGTCCGATGGGCAGGTTGGTGGACGGCGTCTGGCAGGACGTCTGGTACGACACGGTGGCAACGAACGGTCACTTCAAGCGCAGCGCTTCGCAGTTCCGCAACTGGGTGACGGCGGACGGATCGGCCGGCCCGAGCGGCGACGCCGGCTTCAAGGCCGAGGCCGGTCGCTACCATCTCTATGTTTCGCTCGCCTGTCCCTGGGCGCACCGCACGCTGATCTTCCGCAAGCTGAAGAAGCTCGAGGACCTGATCTCGGTTTCGGTGGTCGATCCGCTGATGCTCGCCCAGGGCTGGGAGTTCAAGGACGGCGGCATCGGCACCGGCGACCATCTCTTCGGTTCGAAGGCGCTGTGGCAGGTCTATACCCGCGCCGACGCCAACTATTCCGGCCGCGTGACCGTTCCCATCCTCTGGGACAAGAAGCAGAACACGATCGTCTCGAATGAATCCTCCGAGATCATCCGGATGTTCAATTCCGCCTTCGATGGTCTGACCGGCTCGACGCTCGATTTCTACCCGGAAGAGTTGCGCGGCGAGATCGATGCAATGAACACCGACGTCTACAACGACGTCAACAACGGCGTCTACAAGGCCGGCTTTGCCACCACACAATCCGCCTACGAGGAAAGTGTGAGCGCACTCTTTGCCCGCCTGGACAAGCTCGAAGAGCGCCTCGGCTCGCACCGTTACCTCACCGGCAGCCGTCTCACCGAGGCTGACTGGCGGCTGTTCACGACGCTGGTGCGCTTCGACCCAGTCTATGTCGGCCACTTCAAGTGCAACGTCCGCCGCATCGCCGACTATCCGAACCTGCAAGGGTATCTGCGGGAACTCTATCAGGTGCCGGGCGTGGCCGAGACCGTCGACATGCGCCACATCAAGGAGCACTACTACCGCAGCCACACGACCATCAACCCGACGGGCGTCGTGCCGGTGGGTCCAGTACTCGACCTCACCGCCCCGCACGGCCGTGAAGCGCTGTAGGCCCGCACTGAAACGGACAATCGATCGCTACCAGTAGCGATCGATTGCGATGCCGCCGGCAAGTTCCGCGAGCCGGCGGCGTGTCGCCGGCGTGGTGTCGTCAGGCAGCGCGTCCAGTGGGAAGAAGCCACTTTCGGAAATCTCGAGATCGGGCGTTTTCGGCGCGCTCTGGCTGACACTGTCACAGCGGTAGAAGACGACGTGGTCGCGGCGGCTCGTGCGCCTGTTGTAGTAGACCTGGATGAGCACCGGCGGCGCCGAAACTTCGAGGTTCCCCTCCTCGCGCAACTCCCGCAGCAAGCCGTCGATCGAGGCCTCGTCGCGGTCGAGCCCCCCGCCCGGCAGGTGCCAGCCCGGCAGGTAGGAGTGGCGGACGAGGAAAACGCGGCCCTCGCCATCGAAACAGGCCGCCCGCACACCCATCGTCATGCCGCGCGCAACAGCGTAGTAGCCATGCGCAAGCCACATCAGCAGCCGGAGATACCAGCGCCGCATCTCCGGTGGCCGATCCTGTTCCAGGCGTTTCTTCCTTCCTCGTCCCGGCCACGCGCGATTCATCGGGCGACCTGATTCCCCTCGGCCGGAATATGCGCTAGACGGGGGCGATGTTCAAACTTGCCCATATCTCCGATGTTCATCTCGGGCCACTGCCCGAGCTATCCCTCAGGGAACTCGCCTCCAAGCGCATCACCGGTTTCGTCAACTGGCACCGCAACCGCAGCCGCCATCTCTTTACCGGTACGCTCGACACCCTGCTGGCCGACATCGAGAAGAAGGATCCGGACCATCTGGCGATGACGGGCGATCTCGTCAATCTCGCCTCCTCGCTCGAGATCAAGGCGGTCACCGAATGGCTGGAGGATGCGGGCAAGCCGGAAAACATCTCCGTCGTTCCGGGCAACCACGACGCCTATGTGCCGGGCGCCTACGAGAAGACCACCCGTGCCTGGTATCGCTATATGCGCGGCGACGATGCGCCGGCGCATTGGCATGACCGGCACCGCTGCTTTCCCTATATGCGCGTGCGCGGCCCGGTGGCGCTGATCGGCTGCTCGACCGCCGTTGCGACCCCGCCCTTTGCCGCCAGCGGCTATTTCGGCCAGCGCCAGGCCCGCGCCACCGTCAACCTGCTCAGACAAGCCGGCGAAGCCGGGCTCTTCCGCATCGTCATGATCCACCATCCGCCGATCCGCGGCGCAACCTCGATGCACAAGCGCATGATCGGCATTCGCCGCTTTGCCGCGACGATCTCGTCGGGCGGCGCGGAACTCGTGATCCACGGCCACACCCACCTCAACACCGTCTATTGGCTGAAGGGCCAGCATGCCCCTGTCCCGGTTGTCGGCATCGCCTCGGCCTCGCAAGGTCCTGGCGGCCACAAGCCGCCGGCAGCCTACAACCTGTTCACCGTCGCCGGTGAAGCCGGGAACTGGCACCTGACGCGCGAGCGCTACGCCCTGAACGACGATGCCACCACGGTGTCGCTCGCCGAAACCACACGCTTCTAGCCGAACGCCGGCTCCCTCTGCAGAAAATTCATCGCCCGGCGAATAAACCCCGGCCCTGCTGCGTCATACTCCGGTCCGCCGCCGCATGGCAGCGCGCCCGCCTCTGCGCGAATGCAGAACACGCAGTCGTTTGAAACAGCGCGAGGCTTTCGCGGTCATGCGCCAGCAATGGGAGATGGCATGATGAACCACAAGAACCTCGTTTTCGCCCTGTTTGCCGCCGGGGCAACCAGCTTCATGGCGCATGCGGTGATGGCCGCCGGCGAGGATACGAGCGAACCGCCGAAGAAAACCAAGACCACCAGCGAATGCACCGACGGCAAGGTGTGGGACGCCAAGAAAAAGGCCTGCGTTGACGCCAAGAAGAGCGAGCTTGGCGACGACATCCTGTTCCAGGCGGCCCGTGAACTCGCCTATGCCGGCCAGTATGAGAATTCGATCAAGGTGCTCGGCGCCGTCAAGGACCAGCAAAGTGCCCGGGTTCTCAACTATCTCGGCTATGCCAACCGCAAGGCCGGGCGCATGGAACTCGGCATGCAGTACTACAAGCGCGCGCTCCAGGCCGACGAGAACTACATCCTCGCCCGCTCCTACATGGGCCAGGCGCTCATCGAACAGGGCCGTGTCGAGGAAGCGCGGGTGCAACTGGTCGAGATCCGCGACCGCGGCGGCGAAAACACCTGGGCCTACCGCGCCCTGCTTCAGTCGCTGGGTGGCGTCCGTCAGTACTGACCGGGCGATAAAATGGACGGGCGGCGCCAGGCGCCGCCTCGATCCGACGTGCCGCGGAGACGCACCGGGACGTCAGGTTTTCTTCGACCCGCTTGCCGTCGTCTTCTTGGGCTCGGTTCCCTTGGCCGCATTTCCCTTCGCCGCGTCTGCCGGAGCATCGCTTCCCATCGTGCCATCGGCAATCGACTTTGCCTCGTTCTTCTTTTCCGACCATTCCGGCGGCAGGCCGAGCGCGCCGCCGGCGATGCCGCCAAGACCGGATCCCTTGCCGAACACGGCGCAATCCGGATCGGTGGGTTTGCCGGTGACCGCATAGGCGACGCTGTTCTTGACGTTCTTCATCGACGGCAGCTCGAAATCGGACTTCATCGGGTCGCCCGATTTTTCGAGCAGCGCGCTGAAGTCGCCCGAGAAATCGCCTGCAAGCTCGAAGGCGTCGGCGGCCGTCGAGGCGCGGGAGCCGTTGGTGAGGATGTTGGCGCCACGCGCCCAGGCAAGGCCGGCGATCTGCTTGCCCTGCGGGTCGAAGGCCTCCGCCTCGACCGCGAGGCTTCCAAGACCAATGGGAATGCGCGGAACCGGGATCGGAGAAACGGCCGAGGTGACGGTCGACACGCCGGCGACGACGGCATTTGTCGATTTGACCTTGCTGATCACGGAGCGTACCGCCATGTCGGCGGGCTTGGAGATCGGCACGACGTCGAACTGTGCGCTCAAAGCTTCGCAAAGCGACCGGTCGATTGCGGTTGCCACCAGCTTCTTCTGCGGATCCCCGAGCTTGTCGAGATCCGCAGTGGCGGCAAAGGTCGTCGGGATTACATGCACGGTCTTGACGTTCTTGGTGGCGGCGGCATCCACCCGGTACTTCGTCTTGGTCACCATCCCGTCGCTGGCGACGAAATCCTTGTAGGAGGAAAGCGACCCCGTTTCCAAGACCTGGGCGCTCTGGCAGGCGGCAAGCCCCACAAACAGCGGCACCAGCGCAGCCGTGCGTATCACGGCCGTACCTCGCCGAATGCGGCCTCCGCCACAATGTCTCCCGACAAACCTGACAATACTCATGCCATTGCGATGCTGTGCGTTCATTGGCGTGTCCCCGACATCGACCTGCAGTTGTGCATGACGTCCAGTCAGATTCGGGCCGAACTTTGACGCGATCTCCGGCCCCCGTTGCAGTTAACGGTAACGAAGCGCGTGATTAACGGGCGCGGGCAAGGGAAAGCTTTTTGGGAAAAGGCGCCATGAAGCAGCAGAATTTGCTTTCCGTTCCGGGACTTCCCTTGCAGACTAAGGAGCAAATGTTTCATATCATCCGCTCGTGCCCAGCACGGCGAATAAATGCATGATCCGGCACGTTTCATTGGAAGAGAAATGCGTCCAGCGGCAGAAACGAAGGACTTCAGACGCGACTTGGTCAGCCTGCTGCCCAAATTGCGCCGTTTCGCGATGACGCTGACGCGCAATGCCAATGACGCCGACGACCTCGTCCAGGAAGCCTGCGAGCGCGCGATCACCCGCAGCCACCTCTGGAACGGAGAGGGCCGGCTGGAAAGCTGGGTCTACGCGATGACGCGCAATCTCTGGGTCGACGAAATCCGCAAGCGCAAGGTCCGCACCGGCAGCGGCACGGTCGACGCACTCGGACATGACGAGCTCAGCATCGAGCCCGCGGCCGAAAAAGCCGTCTACGCCAATCAGTTGCAGAAGATGATCCTGTCGATGCCCGAGGGGCTGGCGAGCGTGTTCCTGCTGGTCAATGTCGAAGGCCACAGCTATCGCGAGACCGCCGATATCCTGGGCATTCCGATCGGCACCGTCATGAGCAGACTGTCGACCGCGCGCCTCAGGCTCGCGGCGATGATTTCAGAGAATACCGAAAGGAGGGCCTGACCGTTGCAACAGACAAGGGGTCAAGCGCTCGAAGTGCGCCTTTCCGCCTATATCGACGGCGAGATCGGCGAAGCTGAACGAACCGAACTCGACGCGATTCTTGCCCGCGACGAGGACGCCAAGGCATTGTTCGAGAGGCTGAAGGCTGGCAGCAGCTTTGGCGATACCGCCTTCGAGGATTTCCTGCACGATCCCGTGCCGCTCGCTCTCGTCCGGCAAATCAAGCAGGGTCCCGGGAGCAACCCGAAGACCGAGCGGATTGCCGCAACCACGACCACTGTCCGGCACGCACGGGTCTGGCCACGCATGCTTGCGGCATCCGCGGCCCTGTTGCTGCTCGGCGGAGGCGCCGGCTTCATCGTCGGGACGGCGAACACCGGAAGCGAGCCGGCCAAGCTCGCCGCCGCCCGTGGCTGGCTCGACGACATCGCCGACTATCACCGCATCTATTCGCGGCAGAAGGAGCATCTGGTCGAGGTCCCAGCGACGGAAGCGCCGAAGATCGAGACCTGGCTTGCCTCTAGCGTCGGCGTTCCCTTCAAGATCCCGCAGCTTTCCGGCAAGGGCCTGACCTTCGAGGGTGCCCGGCTGCTCGTCGCCAACGGCAAGCCCGTAGCACAGCTCGTCTACCGCAGCGCCGAAGGCGAGATCTTCGCGATCTGTTTCCTCAAGAGCACCGCCGGCCCGCAGGCGGACCAGTTCGACGAAAGCATCCGCGACGATCTCGGCATGGTCTCCTGGCAGCGAGGCGGCGCCTCGTTCGTGCTCGTCGGCCCCTCTTCCCATGTCGGCATGCAGGACATCGCCGAAGCCGCCGCCGCGACGATCTGACATCAGCGGCAGTCCCCTACCCCTAAAACGACCCCACCCCTGAAACGAAAAGGCCGCGCCGGGTTTCCCCGACGCGGCCGCATTTCGTCACGGTGAAGCGTATCAGCCGCGCTGCATCTCGAGCACACGGTTGGCCGCCGAAACAATGGCTTCAAGGGAAGCGGCAACGATGTTGGTGTTGATACCGGCGCCGAACAGCTTGCCGCCGGGATGCTCCATCTCGACATAGGCGATCGCGGCCGCGTTCGAGCCGTGCTGGAGCGAGTGCTCGGAATAGTCCGCGACCGAGAGGTCGATCCCGAGATAAATCGACAGCGCGTTGATGAAGCCGTCGATCGGGCCGGTGCCCTTGCCTTCGATGCGCTTGACCTCGCCATTGTCGGTGATCTCGGCGGCCACCACGCGCACGCCCTTGTGCTCGCCCACCGGATAGGTGTGGTGATCGACGAACTTGATGCGCGCGCCCGGCTGCTCGACATAGCGCTCGATGAAGCGCTCGTAGATCTTCTTCGACGGAAGCTCCTTGCCCTCTTCGTCGGTGATGCGCTGGATGTCCTCGCGGAACTCGACCTGCAGGTTGCGCGGCAGGTTGATGCCGTAGTCTTCCTGCAGGATATAGGCGATGCCGCCCTTGCCCGACTGCGAGTTGATGCGGATGATCGCCTCATAGGAGCGGCCGACGTCACGCGGGTCGATCGGCAGATACGGCACTTCCCAGAGCGGCTTGTTGGCGGTCTTGATCGCCTTCATGCCCTTGTTGATCGCGTCCTGATGCGAGCCGGAGAAGGCCGTGTAGACCAGTTCGCCGACGTAAGGATGGCGCTCGGGAATGACCATCTGGTTGGAGTATTCGTAGACTTCCTTGATCCGCTCGATGTCGGAGCAGTCGAGCTGCGGGTCGACGCCCTGCGTGAACATGTTCAGTGCCAGCGTCACGACATCGACGTTGCCGGTGCGCTCGCCATTGCCGAACAGTGTGCCTTCGACACGGTCCGCACCTGCCATCAGGCCCAATTCGGTGGCGGCAATGCCGGTGCCGCGGTCGTTGTGCGGGTGCAGCGAGATGATCAGGCTCTCGCGGTTGTCGAGGTTGCGGCACATCCATTCGATCTGGTCGGCATAGATGTTCGGCGTCGCCATCTCGACGGTCGAGGGCAGGTTCAGGATCAGCTTGTTGTCCGGCGTCGGCTTGACGATCTCGGTGACCGCGTTGCAGATCTCCAGCGCGACTTCGAGCTCGGTACCGGTAAAGCTTTCCGGCGAATATTCGAAGCGGTAGCCGCCGCCGGCCTTGGCCGCCATGTCGGTGATCATCTTGGCGGCATCGGTCGCGATCTGCTTGATGCCGCGCACATCCTTGGCAAACACCACGCGGCGCTGCAATTCACTGGTGGAATTGTAGAAATGCACGATCGGCTGATGCGCGCCTTCCAAGGCCTCGAAGGTGCGGGTGATCAGCTCGGGCCGGCACTGAACCAGCACCTGCAGCGACACATCCTTGGCGACATTGCCTTCCTCGATGCACCAGCGGGCAAAATCGAAGTCGGTCTGCGAAGCCGAGGGGAAGCCGATCTCGATTTCCTTGAAGCCCATGTCGAGCAGCAGCTGGAACATGCGGGCCTTGCGGTCGTGGCCCATCGGGTCGACCAGCGACTGGTTGCCGTCGCGCAGGTCGACCGAGCACCAGATCGGCGCCTTGGTGATCGTCTTCGACGGCCAGGTGCGGTCGGTGAGCGCAATCTGCGGATAGGCCTGGTACTTCACCGCCGCTTCCGGCATGCCAATCTTAACGGGATGGGATTTCTGGATCATTGCAGCTTCTCTTCATCACTGGACGTCCTGGCCGCCTTGCCATAGCCGATCAG